>NZ_JBDKEE010000009.1:0-209753 GCF_051130085.1 Enterobacter sp. PTB | reverse complement strand
CATAGTCGGCGTGGCCTGGGCAGTCTACGTGTGCGTAGTGGCGAGTCGGGGTGTCATATTCAACGTGAGAAGTGTTGATGGTGATACCACGCGCTTTTTCTTCTGGTGCGTTATCGATCTGGTCGAATGCACGAGCAGCACCGCCGTAGGTTTTAGCCAGAACGGTAGTGATTGCAGCGGTCAGGGTAGTTTTACCATGGTCAACGTGGCCGATAGTACCAACGTTGACGTGCGGTTTTGTACGTTCAAATTTTTCTTTAGACACGGCTATATTCCTTACTATAGTGCTCTCCCCTTCGGAGAGAGCACGGGACTTAGGTTTTAATCCTGTGGATTACTTACCACGGGCTTCGATAACGGCCTGAGCAACGTTGTTAGGCGCATCATCATACTTCAGGAATTCCATGGTGTATGATGCACGACCTTTGGTCAGAGAACGCAGCTGAGTTGCATATCCGAACATTTCAGACAGCGGAACTTCAGCATGGATCTTAACGCCAGTTACTTCGGATTCCTGACCGCGCAGCATACCGCGACGACGGCTCAAGTCACCGATAACGTCACCGGTGTTCTCTTCAGGAGTCTCTACTTCAACCTTCATGATTGGCTCAAGCAGAACTGGTTTTGCTTTCTTAAAGCCTTCTTTAAAGGCAATAGACGCAGCCAGTTTAAACGCCAGTTCAGAGGAGTCAACGTCGTGGTAAGAACCGAAGTGCAGACGGACACCCATGTCAACAACCGGATAGCCAGCCAGAGGGCCCGCTTTCAGCTGTTCCTGGATACCTTTATCAACGGCTGGGATGTATTCGCCAGGAATTACACCACCTTTGATGTCGTTGATGAACTCGTAACCTTTAGGGTTAGAGCCCGGCTCCAGTGGGTACATGTCGATCACAACGTGACCGTACTGACCGCGACCACCAGACTGCTTAGCGTGTTTACCTTCAACATCGGTAACTTTCGCACGAATCGCTTCGCGGTAAGCAACCTGAGGTTTACCCACGTTCGCTTCAACGTTGAATTCACGCTTCATACGGTCAACGATGATGTCCAGGTGCAGTTCACCCATACCAGCGATGATGGTCTGGTTAGATTCTTCATCAGTCCATACGCGGAATGATGGGTCTTCTTTCGCCAGACGGCCCAGAGCCAGACCCATTTTTTCCTGGTCAGCTTTGGTTTTTGGTTCAACCGCGATGGAGATTACCGGCTCAGGGAATTCCATACGCTCCAGAATGATCGGGTGATCCGGGTCACACAGGGTGTCACCAGTAGTCACGTCTTTCAGACCGATTGCTGCAGCGATGTCGCCCGCACGAACTTCTTTGATCTCTTCACGTTTGTTAGCGTGCATCTGTACGATACGGCCAAAACGTTCACGCGCCGTTTTCACGGAGTTCAGGATGGTGTCACCGGAGTTAACCACACCAGAGTAAACGCGGAAGAAGGTCAGGTTACCCACGAATGGGTCGGTAGCAATTTTGAACGCCAGTGCAGAGAACGGCTCTTCGTCGCTTGCGTGACGTTCAGCCGGAGTATCTTTACCGTCGTCCAGGATGCCGTTGATCGCAGGAACGTCAACCGGGGATGGCAGGTAATCAATTACCGCATCCAGCATCGCCTGAACACCTTTGTTCTTGAATGCAGAACCACAGGTTACCAGGATGATCTCGTTGTTCAGAACACGCTGACGCAGAGCTTTTTTGATCTCTTCTTCAGTCAGTTCTTCACCACCCAGGTATTTCTCCATCAGCTCTTCAGAAGCTTCAGCAGCGGATTCGATCAGGTTCTGGTGCCATTCGTCAGCCAGGTCCTGCATCTCAGCTGGGATATCTTCGTATTCGAAGGTAACGCCCTGGTCTGCATCGTTCCAGTTGATGGCTTTCATTTTCACCAGGTCGATAACGCCGGTGAAGCCTTCTTCAGCACCAATTGCCAGCTGCAGCGGAACAGGGTTCGCGCCCAGACGGGATTTGATCTGACCAACAACTTTCAGGAAGTTAGCACCCATACGGTCCATTTTGTTAACGAACGCGATGCGTGGAACTTTATATTTGTTCGCCTGACGCCATACGGTCTCAGACTGTGGCTGAACACCACCAACTGCGCAATAAACCATTACCGCGCCGTCAAGAACACGCATGGAACGTTCTACTTCGATGGTGAAGTCAACGTGCCCTGGGGTGTCGATGATGTTAACGCGATGCGGTTCGTACTGCTTAGCCATACCTGACCAGAATGCAGTAGTCGCTGCGGAGGTGATAGTAATACCACGCTCCTGCTCCTGTTCCATCCAGTCCATGGTGGCTGCGCCGTCATGAACTTCACCGATTTTATGGTTTACACCGGTGTAGAACAGAATACGTTCGGTAGTAGTGGTCTTACCGGCGTCGATGTGCGCACTGATACCAATGTTACGGTAACGTGCGATGGGTGTTGTACGAGCCATTTGATTCCTCGTTTGTTTCTTTAGGCGTTCAGTTAAGTAACCCAGGACGGGCAGCTTCGCTGAAGCGCCCGCCTGGTGACTAATACTCCGAAGGGATTACCAACGGTAGTGTGCGAACGCCTTGTTGGCTTCTGCCATACGGTGAACGTCTTCACGTTTCTTAACTGCAGTACCTTTGTTTTCTGCAGCATCAGAAAGTTCGTTCGCCAGACGCAGAGCCATGGATTTATCACCGCGTTTACGAGCAGCTTCAACGATCCAACGCATTGCCAGAGCATTACGACGAACCGGACGAACTTCAACTGGAACCTGATAAGTAGAACCACCAACGCGGCGAGACTTAACTTCTACAGTCGGGCGCACGTTGTCGAGAGCGACTTCGAAAGCTTCCAGTTCATTTTTACCAGAGCGCTGAGCCAGGGTCTCCAGCGCGCTGTATACGATTGCTTCTGCAGTAGATTTTTTACCATCTACCATCAGGATATTTACAAATTTTGCCAGCAGTTCTGATCCGAATTTCGGATCTGGAAGAATTTTACGCTGACCAATGACGCGACGACGTGGCATGGGAATACTCCGTTGTTAATTCAGGATTGTCCAAAACTCTACGAGTTTAGTTTGACATTAAGATAAATCAGTTTGGCCTTACTTAACGGAGAACCATTAAGCCTTAGGACGCTTCACGCCGTACTTGGAGCGAGCCTGCTTACGGTCTTTAACACCTGAGCAGTCCAGCGCACCACGAACGGTGTGGTAACGAACACCCGGAAGGTCTTTAACACGACCGCCACGGATCAGGATCACGGAGTGCTCCTGCAGGTTGTGACCTTCACCACCGATGTAGGAAGTCACTTCGAAACCGTTAGTCAAACGCACACGGCATACTTTACGCAGTGCGGAGTTTGGTTTTTTAGGAGTGGTGGTATATACACGAGTACATACGCCACGTTTCTGCGGGCAGGCTTCCAGTGCAGGCACGTTGCTTTTTGCAACTTTGCGCGCACGTGGTTTGCGTACCAGCTGGTTAACTGTTGCCATTAAATAGCTCCTGGTTTTAGCTTTTGCTTCGTAAACACGTAATAAAACGACCTCATACAATATGAGGACGCGAAATTTTAGGGCTACGTCGAAAAGGTGTCAAGAAATATACAGCGATCTCGGATCACCAGTTCATTTGACTGGCGTGCGTCACAGTAAGATTGACGAAATCAGTATAGCCAACCACGTCAATTTTGGCTGAAATTTGACCAGAAAGACCTCGCGCCTCAAGATCGTCTTTCAGCGCAGAGACGGATATGGGGGCATTGCTGAGAATTTCAACGAAACGACTCCCTTCAAGCGCAGCCAGTACGCCATCCTGAATCAGCAGCAGGTCATCACCTTCGCGCAGCATGCTCAGTAATGCGTCGATATCACAATGCCACGGTGAACGGCTCAGGGTATGGAGCATGTCAGCCTCAGAAATTCAGAACAGTGTCGTAATGGGAAAGTTGGTCGCGCAGCGCGTCGGCCGGGAGGAGTGTTACATCCAGCACGAAAGACGTCTTATCGCTCAGACCGCGCGCAGCAAGAGAATCAGCGCAGACAAAAAAGGTTTCAATGTCGTAAAGCGGCAGCACTTTAAAGGTCGCGATGTAATCCCGCGCCAGAATAGCCTGCGGCTGCTGGCCTGCCAGAAGCTGAAACACGCCATCCCCTAAAAAGAAGACACCGATGTCTTCGGTCAGTGCTGATGTTGCGAGCAACGCATCCAGCCCTTCTCTGCCGGACGCACTACCGTGCGGAGCAGATGAAAAAACAAACGCCACGCGTTTCATCAGAATTGCACCACTCTGTCGCAGGTTAACGCAGCCTGTGCCAGTGCGCCCAGACCGCTCAACGAAAACCCCGGCTGCAGGTTGGCCCCTGGCAAGCCAAGACGTTCAGCTTCGGTGGCATCGGTCACGCCGCGACGCAGGGCTGCCGCCACGCAGATATGCAGCGCAACCCCCCTTGTCTCGTTCAGCGTCTGCCAGGCGCGCACCAGATCAAATTCATCGCTGGCCGGTGAGGTAAACTGGTTGGCGTTATACACCCCTTCCCGATAAAAGAAGACGCTCACCAGCTCATGTCCGGCAGCCAGTAACGCATGCGCAAACTGCAGCGCGCTGCTGGCCTGCTGAGTACCATACGCCGGGCCTGTCACCATCAGCGAAAAACGCATTACTTGTCTTGCCCCTGGAAATCACCGCTTTTGAACTGGCGGATGTACAGGTAGACCGTATGCTTGGAAATGTTCAGGCGATCGGCCACCTGGTTAATGGCGTCTTTGATGTCAAAAATCCCTTTCTCATAGAGATTCAGCACGATCTGACGATTCTTGGCGTTGTTCGATACGTTGCGATCGGCATTCACCTCTTCGATAGTGAACTCAAGCGTCTGCGTCACCAGATCTTCAACCGAGGAGGCAAAGTTAACTGAGGAGCCAACGTCCGGCGTTTCAGGCGGTATGAAAGTGCTCATGATTTGCGAGAACGGCACATCAAGGTTCATGTTGATGCACAACAGACCGATCACGCGATGCTCGCGATTTCGAATCGCGATGGTTTCTGATTTCATCAGTACGCCGCTTTTGGCGCGGGTGAAATAACATTTGGAGACGCTGCTGTCCGCGCCGGTCATGTCATGCAGCATACGCAATGCAAGGTCGGTGATTGGCGAACCAATTTTACGGCCAGTATGCTCACCATTAGCAATGCGGATGGCGGAACACTTAAGATCTTGCAGGGAGTGCAATACGATTTCGCAGTGGGACCCAATGAGCATCGCTAACCCGTCCACTACCGCCTCGTAGGATTTCAGAATATCGAAGTCGGTCTGGTCGAAAGGACGTTGATCCAGTAAATCAAGTTCACTGGTTTCGTTGGTTAAAAGCGACCTGGACATGAAAAAAACACTCCTTTTCAGGAGCCTGTCGTTAGGTTTTCAGGGCAGGCTCATTATCTACACGGACAACTAAATTAATACAGCGTGCATAACGCTTTCCAGTGTTAATTATATCTGCCCCACAATAAAAAAAACCGCCGCCTTAAAGGCGGCGGTTTTCATTCCATTACTTCTTCGCGTCTGTCGCAGCTTTCTGTTCTGCCTGCGCTTCTGGTTTCGCATCAGCTTTCGGTGCTGGCTTGATGTCCAGCAGCTCTACGTCAAAGACCAGGGTAGAGTTAGCAGGGATACCTGGAACGCCGGTTTTGCCATATGCCAGATCCGGTGGAATAACCAGTTTGATCTTGCCACCTTTCTTGATGTTTTTCAGACCTTCAGTCCAGCCTGGGATCACACCATCCAGACGGAAGGAGAGAGGCTCACCACGGGTGTAAGAGTTATCGAACTCTTTACCGTCGATCAGCGTACCTTTGTAGTTAACCACGACAGTATCGCTGTCTTTAGGCGCGTCACCGGTACCTTCTTTCTCAACTTTGTACACCAGACCCGTAGAGGAGGTTTTCACGCCCTTCTCTTTAGCAAAGGTATCGCGGTAGGCTTTGCCTTTCGCTTCGTTGTCTTTTGCATCCGCTTCCATCTTAGTCTGAGCGGCACCTTTCACACGTGCTTCGAACGCCTGCAGAGTCTGTTCAATTTCCTGGTCAGACAGTTTGCTCTTATCTGCAAATGCGTCCTGAACGCCCGCGATCAGCTGAGCTTTGTCCAGTTTAATGCCCAGTTTCTCTTGTTCTTTCAGAGAGTTTTCCATGTAACGACCCAGAGATGCGCCAAGTGCGTAGGCGGATTTCTGGTCGTCATTTTTGAACGCCGCTTTGCTGTCTGCAGTTGCAGCAGGCTTCGCAGCAGTATCAGCAGCGAAGGACAGCGGCGCGTTCAGCGCAACAGCCATCGTCGTCGCCAGCAGCGTTACTTTAAACAGTGATTTCATCCATATCTCCAGGGCCTGGGGACTCTCACCCCAGCGTTAAACGTAAATGAGTTACGTACTATAAAACGTTGCGGAAGAAATCTACAGACAGACTCTCCCGATTCTCGCCACTTTTCAGACTATTTTTGTTTAAATAAGTTTCTTGCCAAGGGGATAGATACTGAACTTAAGGATAAACTCAGTTAAACTTCGCCGCCGCTGGCCGATTGTGGTTAATGAGATACAACGAGGTGAATGATGAAGGACACAATGTTAGAAGCGAGAATGGCTGAGCTGGAAAGCCGCCTGGCTTTTCAGGACATCACCATCGAAGAGCTAAACCAGACCGTGACCGCACATGAACTGGAAATGGCGAAACTGCGGGATCTCATGCGCCTGCTGACGGACAAACTGAAGGCCACACAGCCGTCACATATTGCCTCTCAGTCAGAAGAGACGCCACCACCTCATTATTGAGGCGTAAAAAAAGCGGGATTATTATCCCGCTTTTTTATTTTCCGCATAACGGAATTAGTGGCAACCGCAGCCGCCGTTACCGCAACCACCTTTACCGTGGTCGTGACCATGGTCGTGATCGTGGCCGTGACCACCACAGCAGCCGTCGTGGCCGTGATCGTGGTCATGGTCGTGACCGTGCGCACCGTGAACGTGGCCATGAGCCAGCTCTTCTTCGGTCGCTTCACGGATCGCAACAACTTCTACGTTGAATTTCAGGTTCTGGCCAGCCAGCATGTGGTTGCCGTCAACCACAACGTGGTCGTCTTCCACTTCAGTGATTTCAACAGGAACCGGACCCTGGTCAGTTTCCGCCAGGAAGCGCATGCCAACCTGCAGTTCGTCAACGCCCATGAACACGTCTTTAGGAACGCGCTGCACCAGGTTGTCGTCGTACTGACCGTAAGCGTCGTTCGCGCCAACAGCAACGTCGAATTTGTCGCCAACGTCGTGACCTTCCAGCGCGTTTTCCAGGCCGGAAATCAGGGAACCGTGACCATGCAGGTAGTCAAGCGGCGCACTCACCGGAGACTCATCAACCAACACACCGTCTTCTGTACGTACCTGATAGGCCAGGCTGACCACCAGGTCTTTTGCTACTTTCATGATATCTCCTGAGCAAGGGAAAATTGCTGGCGCAGATTGTAGCGGAAATCTGCACCCGTGTACCCTTTAGCTTAAAAAAACTCAGGGCATATCGCTAGTCCGGATGAAAAATCCCGATAACTTGCTCTTCTTTGCGAACATGATCGCGGGCTTCTTTATCCGCCTCGCGCATCTGATGACCGCACTTAACACACTCTACGACATCAATATTATTTTCCCGCCACATCGCCAGCGTATCTTGCGCCTGGCAGCTCGGGCATTTTGCGCCCGCAATAAAGCGTTTACGTACAGCCATCTTTCGTTACCCTTTATTCAAATTCATCCCAGCCATCGAGCTGGCGTCGTTCCTGTTGCATCTCTCGCTGGAAAATCTCTTCCAGCTCCCGACGCGCTTCCCGCACGCGGGAGATCTGCGCCGTATCAGAGTGTACCGGCATTAATTCGCGCAGCATTCGCATGTCCAGCCGGCGAAAATGCATCTGGGCCCGCTGAGCCTGATGAGGATGCATGCCCAGCGAAATCAGCGCTTTACGTCCCAACTCCAGCGCACTGGAAAATGTCTCACGGGAGAAGTGCTTCACACCTGCCTGCAGCAGTTCGTGCGCTTCAACACGTCCACGCGCACGCGCCAGAATATGCAGATGCGGGAAATGCTGCTGGCACAGTTCCACCAGCTTCATCGTATCTTCCGGATCGTTGCAGGTAATCACGATGGATTCTGCCGCTTCTGCTCCCGCTGAACGCAACAGTTCGAGCTGGGTCGCGTCGCCGTAGTAAACCTTGTAGCCGTATTTACGCATCAGGTTCACCGCGCTGATATCGCGCTCCAGCACCGTGATGCGCATTTTGTTCGCCATCAGCAGACGTCCAATCACCTGCCCAAAGCGGCCAAAGCCCACCACAATCACCTGCGGCTTATCATCCTCCACCCACGGCATCTCATCTTCATCCTCTGTCGGATTTAAACGCCGTGAGAGCAGCTTATCCACCAGCCTGATGAGCAGCGGGGTGGTCATCATCGACAGCGTGACCGTCACCAGCAACAGCGCCATCTGATCGTCTTTAAACAGCTTCTGGGAGGAAGCGGTGGAGAACAGCACGAACGCGAACTCTCCGCCCTGACTTAAGACGCTGGCAAACTGCATGCGCTCGGAACTGCGCAGCCCGTATATCCGTGCCATGACGTACAGCACCAGCGTTTTTACCGCCACCAGCACAACGACGCTCATCACCACCCACAGCAGATGGGTATAGAGCACGCCCAGGTTGAGCGCCATTCCCACCGAAATAAAGAACAACCCTAACAGCAGCCCTTTAAACGGATCGATAGCCGTTTCCAGTTCGTGACGATATTCGCTTTCAGCAAGGAGCACCCCGGCGATAAACGTACCGAGCGCCATCGACAGCCCCAGCGCGTCCATAAACAATGCCGAGCCCAGCACCAGCAGCAGCGTCGCGGCAGTAAACACCTCGCGCACGCCAGAGGCGGCAATAAAACGAAACACCGGCCGCAGCAGGAAACGCCCGCCAATCAGCATGCCGGCGAAGGCCAGCACCTTCATGGAGATTTTGACCCAGTCAAAATGATCGTCACCGGAGCCTGCCAGTAACGGCACCAGTGCCAGCGCCGGGATCACGGCCAGGTCCTGAAACAGCAGTACCGAAAAGCCCAGCTGTCCTGCCTCGTTGCGGTTCATCCCTTTGTCACGCATTAACTGCAGCGCCATCGCTGTCGACGACATCGCAAGACCTATTCCGCCGATCACCGCCGCCTGCCACGAGAAGTTGGTCAGCATTAACAGCCCGGCCAGAATCGCGGCACTGAACAAGACCTGCGCCGCCCCCACGCCAAATATTGATCGCCGGAGCTGCCACAGTTTTGACGGGTTCAGTTCGAGGCCAATGATGAACATCAGGAACACTACGCCCAGTTCAGAGAAGTGGAGAATTTCATCCACATCGCTGATGAATCCCAGCCCCCAGGGGCCAATGGCGATCCCGGCCAGCAGGTAGCCCAGCACCGCGCCAATGCCCAGCCGGGCGGCCAGCGGAACCGCCACCACTGCGGCAAATAAAAACAGCACGCCGGCCAGGAGTAAATTCGATCCTTCCATTAGCGACCTCCCGCCGATATCGGTGATGCAAGCCAATCGCCATACGCTCTGGCGTGGCTCGCCAGCGCTTCAGGCTTCTGGCGACGCGCCCAGTAGACAATAATCGGGCTCATCCAGTGCATGCGGCACATCGCAGCCGTCAGCTCAAACGGCCGCAGGATATCACTCATGGGATAACGGTTAAGACCGTCGTGGCGGTAAGCGCTCTCTGGCTCACCGGTCGTAATGACACTGCGCCAGTACTTTCCCGCCAGCTGGTTGCCCCCCACCCCGCTGGAGAACCCCCGGCTCAGCACACGGTCCAGCCACTCTTTCAGCAGTGCCGGACAGCTGTAGGTATAAAGCGGATGCTGGAACACAATCACGTCATGCTGACGCAGCAGTTCCTGCTCGTAAGGAATATCAATAAAGAAATCAGGATAGTGCGCGTAGAGATCGTGCACCGTCACATTGCTGAGCTGAGTAGCCGGCTTAAGCAGAACCCGGTTTGCCACCGAGTCCTGAGATTCCGGATGGGCATACAGCAGCAGCACTTTCGCTGTCTGAGACATCACTCCCCTCCCGGTTCTGTTTCTGTTTTTGTGTATCGTCGTTGTTTTGGGCTACCATGGCGGCCCGGTGCGGAAAATGGCCCACACCTTACATTATCATAATGACAAATTAACATAGTCGGAACATACGGCGCTTCTATGATTGTTTTCTCCTCGTTACAAATTCGCCGCGGCGTGCGCGTCCTGCTGGATAACGCCTCCGCCACCATCAATCCCGGTCAAAAAGTGGGTCTGGTCGGCAAAAACGGCTGCGGAAAATCGACCCTGCTTGCGCTGCTGAAAAACGAGATTAGCGCTGACGGCGGTAACTTTACCTATCCGGGTAACTGGCAGCTTGCCTGGGTAAATCAGGAGACGCCTGCCCTGAGCGAACCCGCTCTCGACTATGTTATCGACGGCGATCGTGAATACCGTAAGCTGGAAGCTGAACTGAACGCCGCCAACGAGCGAAATGACGGTCATGCTATCGCCACCGTCCACGGTAAGCTGGACGCCATCGACGCATGGACCATTCGCTCCCGCGCCTCCAGCCTGCTGCACGGTCTGGGTTTCAGCAACGAACAGCTTGAACGCCCCGTCAGCGACTTCTCCGGCGGCTGGCGTATGCGCCTTAACCTGGCGCAGGCACTGATTTGCCGTTCCGACCTGCTGCTGCTTGATGAACCCACTAACCACCTCGATCTCGATGCGGTTATTTGGCTGGAGAAGTGGCTCAAGAGCTATCAGGGCACTCTGATTCTGATCTCCCACGACCGCGACTTCCTCGACCCGGTGGTGGATAAAATCATTCATATCGAACAGCAAAGCCTGTTTGAATACACCGGCAACTACAGCTCATTCGAGCGCCAGCGCGCGACGCGCCTTGCTCAACAGCAGGCGATGTACGAAAGCCAGCAGCAGCGCGTGGCGCATCTGCAAAGCTTTGTTGACCGCTTCAAGGCAAAAGCGTCTAAAGCCAAGCAGGCCCAGAGCCGCATCAAGATGCTGGAACGCATGGAGATGATCGCCCCGGCGCACGTCGATAACCCGTTCCACTTCAGTTTTCGCGAGCCCGAGAGCCTGCCGAACCCACTGCTGAAGATGGAAAAGGTGAGCGCTGGCTACGGCGATCGCATTATTCTCGACTCCATCAAGCTCAACCTGGTGCCGGGTTCACGTATTGGTCTGCTGGGGCGTAACGGCGCCGGTAAATCGACGCTGATAAAACTGCTGGCGGGCGAGCTTAACCCGGTCAGCGGCGAGATCGGCCTGGCAAAAGGCATTAAGCTTGGCTACTTCGCCCAGCATCAGCTGGAATTCTTACGCGCGGATGAATCGCCCATCCAACACCTCGCGCGACTGGCGCCGCAGGAGATGGAGCAGAAGCTGCGCGATTACCTTGGCGGCTTTGGCTTCCAGGGCGATAAAGTCACCGAAAACACCGAACGTTTCTCCGGCGGCGAAAAAGCGCGTCTGGTGCTGGCGCTCATCGTCTGGCAACGCCCGAACCTGCTGCTGCTCGATGAACCTACAAACCACCTCGATCTCGACATGCGTCAGGCGCTGACCGAAGCGTTAATTGAGTTTGAAGGCGCGCTGGTTGTCGTCTCGCACGATCGTCACCTGATCCGCTCCACAACGGACGATCTCTATTTAGTGCACGATGGCAAAGTCGAGCCGTTCGATGGCGATCTGGAAGACTATCAGCAGTGGCTAACGGACGTGCAGAAGCAGGAAAACCAGCCGGACGACTCGTCGAAAGATAACGCCAACAGCGCCCAGGCGCGTAAAGACCAGAAGCGCCGTGAAGCGGAACTGCGTACTCAAACCCAGCCGCTGCGTAAAGAGATTGCCCGTCTCGAAAAGGAGATGGAGAAACTTAACGCTCTGCTGGCTACCGTTGAAGAGAAGCTGGGCGACAGCGGTCTGTATGACCAGAGCCGTAAGGCGGAACTGACCGACTGCCTGCAGACACAGGCGAAGACGAAATCCAGCCTCGAAGCATGCGAGATGGCGTGGCTGGACGCCCAGGAACAGCTGGAAGCCATGCTGCAGGCCGACTAAATCCCCGGGAGGGTTATGAGTTTCGATATCACGAGCGACATTACATTTCGTAAACTCAGCATCTTCATGACCTTTATGGAGAAGGGCAATATCGCCCGTACCGCCGAAGCGCTTGGCCTGAGCGGCGTTAGCGTGCACCGCGCGCTGCATACTCTCGAAGAAAATGTGCGCTGCCCGCTCTTTACGCATAAAGGTCGCAATCTCATTGCGCTGCCTTCGGCCTGGACGCTGCTGGAATATTGTCAGGAAGTGATGCAGGTAATGGCGCGCGGGCTGGAAGAAGCGCGCAAAACGGCCGGCGTTGGCCAGGGACGACTGCGCGTCGGCACGCTCTACTCGCTGACGCTGGAAACCGTGCCACGCCTGATTATGGGGATGAAACTGCGCCGTCCGGACCTGGAGATGGACCTGACGATGGGCTCTAACGAGACCCTGTTGCGTATGCTGGACGACGGTTTGCTCGACGCCATCCTCATCTCTATTTCCGAAAGCGATATCGACCGCAACAGTCTGGAAGTGCTCCCCCTGTTCCATGACGACATTTTTCTTGCCGCACCGGCCTCTGCCACGCTGAACACCAGCGGGCCTGCCGACTTACGTGATTACAAAGACCAGAAGTTTGTCGCGCTGTCGGAAGGGTTTGCCACCTACGCCGGGTTTCAGGAGGCGTTTCATATTGCCGGTTTCGAACCGGAAATCGTCACCCGCGTAAATGACATTTTCTCGATGCTGAGTCTGGTGCAGGCGGGCGTGGGCTTTACGCTCATGCCAGGCAGAATGAAGAAAGTGTATGAGAACTCAGTACAGCTACTGAAGCTGGCCCAGCCGTATCAAATGCAGCAGTTGATTGCCATTGTGTTTGCCCGCAACCGCGAGCAAGACCCCAGCCTGCGGGCACTGGCAGCCGAAGGGCGAATGTATGCCCGCAGTATCGCCACCGACCCTGCGCAGACCCTACCGCTGTAGCCGCTTAGCGAGGTGTACCGCCACGTCTACACCACTGCGCTCCAGCGAAACCGACTCCCCTTCCCAGGCCGCCTGACGCGTCAGGCAGGTCAGTACTCCGCCAGGTGGCATTTCAATCGCCAGCCGAGCTTCACGCTCGTTGGCAGAAATCACCGCTTCCTGCCAGCGCACCGTGCGCGCCATATTCATCGCCAGATCGTCCGCGATTTTCTCAGGCGTCCAGAGCACGCGTCCTGTGCTGCCGCTCAGGTAAGCACAGCGCGGGCGTGTGAGCGTGACGGATGTGAATGCCTCCACCAGCTTGTGCGCCGGCTCCGCCAACAGCTCGCAATGGGAAGGCACGCTGACGGTCAGCCGATGCGCCTTATTAGCCCCTTTTGCCAGCGCGCGTTTCGCCACCTGCGCCATCCCCTCATCGGTGCCGGCGATCACAATCTGCGTTTCCGCGTTCAGATTGGCGATATACGTCCCGGTGCCTTCCAGCAACGCTTCAACCTGAGGCAGGGTCAGCCCCATTATCGCGGTCAGGCCATAACCGTGCGGATAGGCTTGCTCCATGAGATCGCCACGCAGCGCGACCAGCTTCAGCGCGTCGGAAAATTCCAGCGCACCGGCAATGACCGCGGCCGGATACGCGCCAATAGACAGACCGCTGACGATATCCGGTGCCACGTCGCGTTGTTCAAGCTCACGCGCCCAGGCAACACCGGCAATTAACAACGAAAGCTGAACGGCTCGCGTGTGGGTTAACGCTGCCGCGGTATCCAGCGTATCGACTTCGCCACCCAATACCTCGCGGGCCTGCTCCAGCGTCGTGCCAGGCAGGTTTTGCAGCATACCGACATGCTGGGTGCCCTGCCCTGGAAAGGTAAACAGTATTTTCATCACTCCTCCCTGTGCCACGGGTCCGCCACCAGACGTGGCCCACGGCGGGTCTTCAGCAACGTTTTGCCGTCGCGCAGCCACTCCGTCAGCGCAAAGCCGCCTTCAGGGGTGTCGACCTGGGTGTCTGCCCGACATAACGCGCGGCTGAGCTGTGACGCCCAGACACGAAAAGCGTCAGCCGACAGAGGCTGAGGGGCTCGCACCAGCAGATCGAGATCGCTGTCGGCATGAATGACCGGGATACCGGTCGCCAGGGCGTAGCCCGTGCTGCCCGTAATTCCCCACGTCCACGGCCATGACTGCTGAGAAAGTTGCAATGCCACCTGAACCGGTGGCTGAGTCACAAACGGTGAACGCAGAAGATCGGCGGTCACGCTCAACGCCTCGGGTGAGATCACCCGCACGACGTTGTCTGGCTTCACCCAACCGGCCGCCCGCTGGTCGCGGCGTAAACCGCGTACGCCAACGGGAATACGGCCAGCGTTATCAACATCACGCCGCACGACCACCGGCAAACCGGTATGCCATACCGCATCCACCCAGTCGTCAGTGATGCCTTCCAGCGCGTCACACGCGTTAAGCCAGATGAGGTCGTGAGGGCGTAATGTTGTGGTCATGATTACATTCCTGAAGTCAGCGAGATAAACAGTGGCAGCGACAGGATACACAGTACCGAGCTTAACAGCAGCACCGCTTCCGCATCCGGAGACTGCACGCCAAAGCGGTTACCGAACACCACGCCGAAGAAACCGGCGGAGAGCGCAATCATCAGGATAGCGGTGATCGCCACGGAGCCGTGCAGACCGAAGATCAGAACGATACCCCAGGCAATCGCAGGCTGGATCAGCAGCTTGGCAACGGTTGAGGTAATCACCATGGTGTTGATCTGCAGCTTACGCGCAGAGAGGATCACCCCGGTCAGGAACAGCGCGGCAGCCGTTGCAGAAAGGCCCAGTGGCTTAATGGCGGCCAGAACAAGTTCAGGCATTTTGATGCCGATAGCAGACAAAATCACACCCAGCAGGGGACCCATCACAATCGGTTTTTTAATCGAGCGCCACATCAGCACCGGCAGCATCGAGAGCGTTGAACCGGAGTTATTGCCTTCGGCACGCGCTTTTTCACGTTCCAGAATCAGCAGGCAGAACGGCGTCATCAGTACCGAACCACAGGCGATAGAGACCGCCACGGACAGTGAGGTTGAAGAGCTTTCACCCAGCACGCTGCCCAGAATCGGCAAGCCAAGCGCGGCATAGTTTGGCAGCGCAACCGTCAGCGTAAGCACGGCGGCATCCTGTGGGGATTTTTTAAAGACGCTGGTCGCGAGGAAGTAAATGGCCGCGTAGGTTATCCACATCGCCAGGGTCAGCACCAGAATCAGCGGTGACTGGGCTACGATGCCGGTCCACGGGGTTTGCACCGTGGCGCTGAACAGCGCGGCAGGCAAAGCAAAATCCATAACGAAGATATTAAGCAGGGAGACATTTTTGTTATCGACCATTTTTGCCTTACCGGCCCAGAATCCCAGCAGCATGATGACGAAAATCGGTGCAAGAGCATGAACAATTACGTAAGTCATAATTCACCTGTAGTAAAAAAGTTTAAGCACTGGCGCGATGATTATTATTTTCAGGATGCAGGTTCCCGCGCGGACGTAACGGTTACGTCCGCGGGGAGTGCATCTGGCAGGTCTCTTTTTACTTACCAGCTTGCCCGCATGCGTTCGCGTACGAGGGCAGAGCTGCGGCGATTGTCAGCACCGAGACGGTTTTTCAGGGTGTTGTCCTGACGAGCGTCATGGATGGCCTGTTGCAGCGTGGTTTTTACCTGCGTCAGATCGTTTTCAGAAGGGGCATCCGGGTTGCTGATGTCCAGCAGGTTGGAAAGCAGCCCCAGTGTGGCGTAGTTGCTGATGTCATAGGCCATTGGCGGGATCGTTGCCGCCAGTTTTTCCAGCGCGTCCACGGTACGTAGCGTAATACGCGCCGCAGACTCTTTACCCATGGCATGGATCAGCACGCCTTTATCGTTAAAGGCAATCAGGCGGTTTGCCTGGTACCCGTGCGCCAGAAACGCGCCGGACATCGCTTTACCAACGATAAGTCCAATCACCGGATGGCCGGCCAGACGCGCGTTAGCATAGGCCGCCGCCGCGCCGGCCAACGCCTGGTGAATACCAAATGCCTCTTCACGACGGCCATAGGCCTGGCTTGGCACATCAATCACCGCCACGATCGGGCGCTTCACGGCGCTGTTGGCATCGGCGGCAACGGTTTCGCTCACCACTTTTGCCAGCGTCCAGCCTTCCAGCAGACCGACTTCCCCTTTCGCCGCGCGCGGGAAATGGTTGTTGGCATCCGGTACCACGGCAACAAAACGTACCGTTTCACCGTTAAGTTCACCATCGGCCGCCTGTACGGACGGGCATAACCCTTCCAGGCGTCTGGCGTTCGGCGCGAGCGTTTGCAGCCAGAGTTCGCCACGGCTTACTGAGTTAATCATCATTTCACCTCCCGGGCAAAGAGCGCTTTAATCTGTTCGGCATCGGCCTGTTTGCGGGTGTCGAAATTCGTCAGACGGTTCAGGTAATCGTCATAGTTATCGGTGCGATGTTTCGCAGGCACGCCTTTGGCAATCGCGTCGTTCATCGCCGCTTTCACCGCGTTCACGCCATCGCCAACCAGTGCATCCACCAAGCCGCTTTCATAGCGGACTTCGCCACCGGTCATGCTCCAGATAAACGGACGGTCGCGGGAGTCATACTCGTCAATCCCCGCTTCCTGCTCGATAACCTGAGGACCATTCAGACCGAGACGCGCTTCGCGGGTGACAATCAGGTAACTGCACAGTGCAGCAGCGATAGACATCCCACCGAAGCAGCCCACGGTCCCGGCCACAATCCCGACCACCGGGGTGTAACGGCGCAGGTCAACAATTGCCGCATGAATATCGGCAATGGCCGCCAGGCCCAGGTTGGCTTCCTGCAGACGCACGCCGCCGGTTTCGAGACACAGTACCGCCTGCGTCGGGATCCCGTTGCGGTTATCTTCTGCTGCCAGCTCCAGCGCCGCCGCCATTTTGGCGCCGGACACTTCGCCCATGCTGCCGCCCTGGAACGCACCTTCGATCGCCACCACTACCGCAGGCTGGCCGTTGAGGGTGCCTTTGGCGACCACCATGCCGTCATCGGCCTGAGGAACGATGCCCTGCGGCCCCAGCCACGGGGAGATAATGCCTTCAAAAGGATCCAGCAGTTCGCGATAGCTCCCGTCGTCCAGCAATGCCTGCGCACGCTGGCGAGCTTTTAATTCAATAAAACTCCGATCATCACGCATGGCTCACCCCTTCAAAAACCTGTTCGATACGAATGCGTGCCACCCCCGGCGTCGCGCCAAAGTCGTGGATCGTCAGTTTTCCTGCAGGCAGGCTGCTGACGGTGTGCAGGCGGTTGAACAACGCCTCCCAGCGACCGCGGCTGTTGTCGACGGACGTGGTGATATCAATGGTTAACGTCTGGCCCGGTTCGGCGGCAAACAGCACCTCCATATCCCCGGAACCAACAACCCCTGCGAGCGCTTTGCCGCTTAACGCGCGGCTCGCTGGCATGGTTAATGTGATTTTTTCCATAACATCCTCTTAATGCTTTGAATAAGGCGTTTCGATGCGATCGAGAAACAGCGTGGCGGCAAGCAGGTCGGCAGCTCCGCCCGGTGAGGCATTGAGTGCCAGCATGTGACGGTCCAATCTCGCCAGCGCCATCTGGCCTGCGGATGTCGCGCATCCTCCGGCGCTCAGCACCGCACGCGCACCGTTCTGCATGGCCTCCAGCCCCGCCATCCCGGCGCGCGACAGCACGCAGGTGTCGGTAAGCGACGTCATGATGGCCATTAGCGCATCGAGCCTTGCGTACGTTTCGCTGCTGCCGTTAAGACGGCTCAGACGAAGCTGCGGCAGAGCACGCTGCATCACGTGTGGAAATGCCTGCTGAGCCTCTTCACGTGCGCCCGGAACCCGGTAGCGGCGCGTGGCGCGTAGCCCTTTGCTGAACACTTTCGGCGCCGCGTCATCGGGCAGTTTCGCCAGCTGTGCCGCGGTATTCGCTACCGCCTGCGCGCTGGCATCGCCACCGAGCATCGCCACGGCACTGACCAGCAGCCCCAGCGCCCAAATCGCGCCGCGGTGGGTATTTACACCGTCGGTAGCCGCCATCATCTGCTGCTCACCTTCACGGCCGAGTCGCCCTATGGTTTGCCTGAGCGCAATATCCGCCGGACGCTGCCAGCTGTGTTGCGCCAACGCCTGAAACGTGGGGGTCAGGCTGCGCGCGGAACGCTCCATCAACGCGAGCGACAGATCGTGGTGCGCGCCGTTCCCCCGACTGTCCACCAGACCGGGTTTCGGGCTTAACTGTGCTTCGTCAATCAGACACTGCGTGGCGGTTCGCGCCAGCCATTCGGCACCGCCTTCAACCTGAATCTGGGGCAGAAGTTTCATTACCAGCTCCGGAATTTCGCAGGTGGGTTGTAAAGACCGCCAGACCATTCAACCAGGTCTGACACGCTGCCTGCTGCCAGCAGAGAACGGGTGGCATCGGTGCGGCGAATCCCCATATCTTCCGGGTAAACCACTTTGCCGCTCTGGCGCAACTGCGCCACGCGCTTGGCATCGACGCCCAGACCGATATCGGTGATCCCCGCGACGGCCGCAACCATCGCCCGGCGCTCTTCAAGACTTTCTGCGCGATAGAGGTAAGCAATCCCCTCTTCCGTCAGCACATGTGTCACGTCGTCGCCGTAGATCATGACCGGAGCCAGAGGCATCCCGGACGCTTTCGCAACGTCAACAGCATCGAGTTTTTCCACAAAGGTCGGTTTCACGCCTGCCTGGAAGGTTTCCACCATCTGGACGACGAGTTTTTTACCGCGCTGCATCGGATCAGGTTCGGTGATCATGTTCAGCCAGGCCGGGGTTGCATGACGACGACCATGCGGGTCATGGCCCATGTTTGGCGCACCGCCGAAACCAGAGAGACGACCACGGGTCACGGTTGAGGAGTTGGCATACCCGTCAACCTGCAGGGTTGAGCCGATGAACATATCAACGGCGTACTGGCCTGCCAGCTGACAGAAGGCGCGGTTGGAACGCATAGAGCCGTCGGCACCGGTAAAGAAGATATCCGGACGTGCACGAATGTACTCTTCCATCCCCAGCTCACCGCCGAAGCAGTGCACGCTTTCCACCCAGCCGCTTTCAATCGCCGGGATCAGGGTTGGGTGCGGGTTAAGGGTCCAGTGTTTACAGATTTTGCCTTTCAGGCCGAGCTGTTCACCGTAGGTCGGCAGCAGCAGTTCAATCGCCGCGGTATTGAAACCAATCCCGTGGTTCAGGGATTGCACCTGATGTTCCGCATAAATGCCCTTAATGGCCATCATCGCCATCAGGATATGTTCCTGTTTGATGAGACGCGGGTCGCGGGTAAACAGCGGTTCGATAAAGAACGGTTTGTCGGCCACCACCACGAAGTCAATCCAGGAGCCGGGAATATCAACGCGCGGCAGGTCGCATTCGTCGTCCACCAGCTCATTCACCTGTGCGATGACAATGCCGTCATGGAACGCGGCAGCTTCCACCAGCGCGGGGGTATCTTCGGTGCTTGCACCGGTATAAAGATTACCTTTTCGGTCCGCTTTAAAGCCGGCAATCAGCGCCACGTTTGGCGAGAGATCCACGTACAGACGTGAATAGAGCTCTATGTAGGTATGGATAGCGCCAATTTCGAGCTGACCATCTTCCAGCAGCTGCGAGATGCGCAGGCTCTGGGTACCGGAGAAGGAGAAGTCCAGCTTGCGGGCGATACCTTTCTCAAAGATATCCAGATGCTCGCTACGGCCCACGCTTGGCATAATCATGTGCAGGTCATGCACGATTTGCGGGTTCACTTCAGCCAGCGAGCGTGAAAGGAAATCGGCCTGCTTCTGGTTATTACCTTCCAGAACGACTTTGTCGCCAGGCGCGATCAGTTTTTCCAGCATGGCGACAAGATCGCCGGTTGGCAGTACCTTGCCCTGCACCGGTACGGAGGCCAGACGACGCGCTTTCTCGGTGCGTCGTGTGTTCCATTGCCGGGTGGGTGTTTGCCCAGATAACATTATTAACCTCCTGATTCAGCACATCATTCTGATTTGCTTAACGTTGAGTAAAGTGTGCGCTGTGGCGAGGAAGTCATCAATTAAGCGCAGGGCGGAATCATTAGCCTGAGAGTAATAATCAAGGTAAATATTTGTGATCGAGATCAGTTCATGTTTCGGAAAACCAGGCTAAACGGGGTACAATTCGGAAAGAACAGAAAATAACTGACAAGAATTAGCATCGCCGTTATGAGCCAAATCATTCCATCAGACTTCGACATCATCGCCGAAGACAGCACCGAGTTCGTGCCCATGCGCGGCGTGGCCAATTGCCATCTGCAGACCATGCTGCCGCGACTCATCCGCCGTAAGGTTCAGTTCACGCCGCACTGGCAACGGCTGGACTTACCGGACGGTGACTTTCTGGACCTGGCATGGAGCGAAGAGCCAGAACAGGCGCGCCACAAGCCGCGTCTGGTGGTTTTTCACGGTCTGGAAGGCAGTCTGCACAGCCCCTATGCACACGGGCTCATCCAGGCAGCCAAAGCGCGGGGCTGGCTCGGCGTGGTGATGCACTTTCGCGGCTGTAGCGGCGAACCGAATCGCCAGAAGCGCATCTATCACTCGGGTGAAACCGAAGACGGCACCTGGTTTTTACACTGGTTACGGGAAAACTTTGGTACCGTCCCGACAGCGGCCGTGGGCTACTCGCTGGGCGGCAATATGCTGGCGTGCCTGCTGGCAAAAGAGGGCGACACCGTGCCGCTGGATGCGGCCGTCATTGTCTCCGCGCCCTTTATGCTGGAGCAGTGCAGCTACCATATGGAGAAAGGCTTTTCCCGGGTCTATCAGCGTTACCTGCTCAACCTGCTGAAAGCCAACGCGGCGCGCAAGCTGAAGGCCTATCCGGATACGCTGCCGGTGAGCCTGCGTCAGTTGAAAAAGGTCCGTCGCATCCGCGAATTCGACGATCTGATCACCGCCAAAATTCACGGTTTTGCCGATGCGATTGACTACTATCGTCAGTGCAGCGCCATGCCGCTGCTCAGCAAGATCACGCAACCGACGCTTATTATTCATGCCAAAGATGACCCGTTTATGGATCATCACTCTATCCCCGCGCAGGAATTTTTGCCTGCCAACGTTCACTACCAGCTGACAGAGCATGGTGGTCACGTGGGGTTCATCGGTGGAACGTTGCGCCGCCCGAAAATGTGGCTGGAGTCGCGTATTCCTGACTGGCTTACCCCTTATCTGGACGGTGCAAAATGATTATTCCGTGGCAGGATCTCTCCCCCGAAACGCTCGATAATCTGATTGAAAGCTTTGTCTTGCGCGAAGGTACCGATTATGGTGAACATGAACGTTCGCTTGAGCAAAAGGTCAACGATGTGAAGCGCCAGCTCAAAAGCGGCGACGTGGTGCTGGTATGGTCTGAACTGCATGAGACGGTCAATATCATGCCCCGCAACGCGTTTCATGGCTGATCTTTAAACCTTTCCAGTCAGGGAGTTGCTATGTCTGCCAGACATCCGGTTATTGCCGTTACGGGTTCGAGTGGTGCGGGAACCACCACGACCAGCCTCGCTTTTCGTAAGATTTTCGCCCAACTGAATCTCCGTGCGGCGGAGGTCGAAGGCGATAGCTTTCACCGCTACACGCGCCCGGAGATGGATATGGCTATCCGCAAGGCGCGCGATCTGGGTAAACACATCAGCTACTTCGGCCCGGAGGCCAATGACTTCGGCCTGCTGGAGCAAACCTTTCAGGAGTACGGCCAGAGCGGCAAGGGGCAGTCACGCAAATATCTGCACACCTACGATGAAGCCGTTCCCTGGAACCAGGTGCCAGGCACCTTTACCCCCTGGCAACCGCTGCCGGAACCGACCGACGTCCTGTTTTACGAAGGGTTGCACGGTGGCGTGGTGACGCCGCAGCATGACGTGGCGCGTCACGTGGATCTGCTGGTTGGCGTGGTGCCCATCGTGAACCTTGAGTGGATCCAGAAGCTGACGCGTGACATCAGCGAGCGCGGCCATTCACGCGAGGCGGTGATGGATTCCGTCGTGCGCTCCATGGAAGACTACATTACTTACCTGACGCCGCAGTTCTCCCGCACGCATATCAACTTCCAGCGCGTACCGACAGTGGACACCTCTAACCCGTTCGCCGCCAAAAGTATCCCGTCGCTGGATGAGAGCTTTGTGGTTATCCACTTCCGCAATCTCGACGGCATTGATTACCCCTGGCTGCTGGCGATGCTGCAGGGCTCGTTTATTTCGCACATGAATACGTTAGTGGTTCCGGGCGGAAAAATGGGGCTGGCAATGGAATTAATTATGATGCCGCTGGTGCAGCGGTTGATAGAAGGGAAGAAAATCGCCTGATGATTTCCCTCTCCGCGTGGGAGAGGGTTTCGGTGAGGGCATCGGGGTGAACGATGCCCCCAATATCAGGCGTCGATCACTTCATACGAATGCGTAATTTTTACCGCTTTCTCGAGCATTAAGGCGACCGAGCAGTATTTCTCCGCTGAAAGATCGACCGCGCGTGAGACCGCCGCGTCTTTCAGTTCTTTCCCGCTGACGATGAAATGCAGGTTAATGTGGGTGAACAGGCGTGGTGCCTCTTCGCGGCGTTCTGAGGTGAGTTTTACTTCGCAGTCGGTCACATCGTGACGGCCTTTTTGCAGGATCGACACCACATCAATTGCGCTGCATCCACCTGCTGCCATCAGCACCATTTCCATTGGGCTTGGTGCTTTATCGCCGGAGTTACCATCCATCAAAATCTGGTGTCCTGAAGCGGACTCGCCCAGGAACGTTAAACCTTCAACCCATTTCACACGCGCTTGCATATTCACTCACTCCAACGTTGCATTTTTGGTGACAGATTACGCGTGCGTTACATTTCTCGCAATGGAAGGCGACCTGCGTCATGCTGAAGCGAGACACCAGGAGACACGCGGCGAAAGCTATGCTAAAACACTCAGGATGCTACAGTAATACATTGACGTTACACATGTATGCAGAGGACATCAAACTTTACTGGCTGCGAAACGTTACGATAGCCGACTTCCCAGGGTATGGGTAAGAATTCGATTGCAACCCCAGAGTCCGGATGCATCTTATGACTCTGGTGACAGCTTATAACAGAGGATAACAGCGCATGGTGCTTGGCAAACCGCAAACAGACCCGACTCTCGAATGGTTCTTGTCTCATTGCCACATTCATAAGTACCCATCGAAGAGCACGCTGATTCACCAGGGTGAAAAAGCGGAAACGTTGTATTACATCGTCAAAGGCTCGGTGGCAGTGCTGATCAAAGATGAAGAAGGGAAAGAGATGATCCTTTCTTATCTGAACCAGGGCGATTTCATCGGTGAACTGGGCCTGTTTGAAGAAGGCCAGGAACGTAGCGCCTGGGTTCGTGCAAAGACAGCATGTGAAGTGGCTGAAATTTCCTACAAGAAATTCCGTCAGTTGATTCAGGTTAACCCTGACATCCTGATGCGTCTTTCTTCGCAGATGGCGCGCCGTCTGCAGGTGACATCTGAGAAAGTGGGTAACCTCGCCTTCCTGGACGTGACCGGCCGTATCGCTCAGACCCTGCTGAATCTGGCGAAACAACCCGATGCGATGACTCACCCTGATGGCATGCAAATTAAAATTACCCGTCAGGAAATCGGTCAGATTGTCGGTTGCTCCCGTGAAACAGTGGGCCGTATTCTGAAAATGCTGGAAGATCAGAACCTGATCTCCGCACACGGTAAAACCATCGTGGTTTACGGAACGCGTTAATTCCGCTCAAACGGCGTGCCATCGCAAGGTGTCACGCCGTTTTTGTCTCTATTCCCCATGTGGCGCAGGCTGATTTATCACCCGGAAGTTAACTACGCACTGCGACAAACGCTGGTGTTGTGCCTTCCTGTGGCCGTGGGCCTGATTCTGGGCCATCTTCAGCAAGGTCTGCTCTTCTCTCTCGTTCCCGCCTGCTGCAACATTGCCGGTCTGGATACACCGCATAAGCGCTTTTTCAAACGGCTGATCGTGGGCGGCTCGCTGTTTGCGGGCTGTAGCCTCGCCGTGCAGCTTTTGCTGGCCCGCGATATCCCGCTGCCGCTGATCCTCACCGTCCTGGCGATGACCCTGGGCGTAACCGCTGAAATCAGCTCACTGCACGCGCGTTTGCTTCCCGCGTCGCTGATTGCCGCCATCTTCACGCTGAGCCTTGCGGGCAACATGCCGGTGTGGGAGCCGCTGCTGATCTACGCCCTCGGTACGCTGTGGTACGGGCTGTTTAACTGGTTTTGGTTCTGGCTGTGGCGGGAACAGCCGCTGCGGGAATCCCTGAGCCTGCTCTACGTGCAGCTGGCGGATTACTGTGAAGCCAAATACACCTTGCTCACCCAGCATACCGATCCAGAAAAATCACTGCCGCCGCTGCTGACGCGTCAGCAAAAGGTGGTGGATCTGATAAGCCAGTGTTATCAGCAGCTGCATATGCTCGCCGCCAATAAGAACCACGAATATAAGCGGCTGCTGCGCGTCTTCCAGGTGGGACTGGACTTACAGGAGCATATCTCCGTGAGCCTGCACCAGCCGCAGGAGGTGCAAAAACTGGTCGAGCGCAGCCATGCCGAAGCGGTGATCCGCTGGAACGCGCAAACCGTCTCCGCGCGCCTTCGGGTGCTGGCTGACGATATTCTGTATCACCGCTACCCCACGCGCTTTAACATGGACAAACAGCTCGGCGCGCTGGAGAAGATTGCCCGTCAGCATGAAGACAACCCGGTGGGTCAGTTTGCCGCCTGGCACTTCAGCCGTATCGCCCGCGTGTTACGAACCCAGCGTCCGCTTTATCCGCGCGACCTGATGGCCGACAAACAAAAACGCCTGCCGCTGCTGCCGGCGCTCAGAAGTTACCTCTCCCTTAAATCATCTGCCCTGCGCAACGCCGCGCGAATTAGCGTGATGCTGAGCATTGCCAGCCTGATGGGCATGGCGCTGCATCTGCCCAAACCGTACTGGATTTTAATGACCATCCTGTTTGTCACCCAGAACGGCTATGGCGCGACGCGGGTGCGCATTCTGCACCGGGCAGGCGGAACGATGGCGGGGCTGATCATTGCGGGCGTTACGCTGCACTTTCACGTGCCGGAAGGCTATACGCTGGCAGGGATGCTGGTGATCACGATGGTGAGCTACCTGATCATTCGCAAAAACTACGGCTGGGCGATGGTGGGCTTTACGGTAACGGCGGTGTATACCCTGCAGTTGCTCACGCTCAACGGCGAGCAGTTTATTATCGCCAGGCTGGTCGATACCCTGATTGGCTGCCTGATTGCCTTTGGCGGCATGGTCTGGCTGTGGCCTCAGTGGCAAAGCGGGCTGCTCAGACAGAACGCCCACGATGCGCTGGAGGCCGACCAGCAGGCCATTCGCCTGATCCTGAGTGACGACCCGCAGCCCTCCCCGCTGGCGTATCAGCGGATGAAGGTCAACCAGGCGCATAACGCCCTGTTTAACTCGCTGAATCAGGCCATGCAGGAGCCCGGCTTTAACTCGCACTATCTGGCGGACATGAAGCTCTGGGTGACGCACAGCCAGTTTATCGTTGAGCACATCAACGCCATGACCACGCTGGCGCGAGAACATACGATGCTGACGCCCGATCTGGCGCAGCGCTACCTGCAGTCGTGTGAGATTGCCCTGCAGCGGTGTCAGCAGCGACTCGAGTATGACGCGCCTGGCGAGTCAGGGGATTCGAACATTCTGGAGGCGCCAGAGACGCTCACCCACGGGCCAATGAGTACCCTGGAGCAGCATCTGCAGCGCGTTCTCGGGCATCTGAACACCATGCACACCATTTCGTCGGTAGCATGGCGTCAGCGCCCTCACCACGGGATATGGTTAACCCGTCGCTTAACGCGAACGGAGTCTTAAGCGTTTACGATCTTCGCGACCGCCGCGGCAAAACGGTTTAACCCGTCTTCAATGTCCTGATTTTCGACCACCAGCGACGGCGTAAAGCGCATCACGTCCGGCCCGGCATTGAGCACCATCACCCCTTCCTGGGCGGCGGCGTGCAGGAAATCGCGCGCGCGGCCTTTGTACTGTGGCTTCAACTCCGCGCCGATCAGTAACCCCATCCCGCGGATCTCGCTGAAGACGTCATACTGGTCATCAATCTGCTGCAAATGCTTCACGAAAAGCTCACGCTTCGCGTTGACGCCGCTCAGAACCTCAGGGGTGTTGATAATGTCGAACGCGGCACCCGCGACGGCACTCGCCAGCGGGTTACCGCCGTATGTGGAGCCGTGGGAACCCACGTGGAACGCGGAGGCAATCTCCTGCGTCGTTAATACCGCACTGACCGGGAAGCCGCCGCCGAGCGCTTTGGCGCTGGTCAGAATATCCGGCGTCACGCCGTAATGCATGTAGGCAAACAGGGAGCCGGTACGGCCCATCCCGCACTGCACTTCATCAAATACCAGCAGTGCCTGATGCTCATCGCACAGGTCGCGCAGCCCTTTCAGGAACTCAGGCGTGGCAGCCGTTACGCCGCCCTCTCCCTGGATCGGCTCCACCACCACCGCACAGGTGTGGTCATCCATTACCGCTTTTACCGCATGCAAATCGTTAAACGGCACATGGATAATATCGGCCGGTTTTGGTCCAAAACCGTCAGAATACTTTGGCTGTCCGCCGACGGAAACGGTAAACAGCGAGCGACCGTGGAAGGCGTTGTGGAAAGCAATGATTTTGGTTTTGTACGGGCTGTGGCGCGTGGAGGCATAGTAGCGCGCCAGTTTGAAGGCGGTTTCGTTCGCTTCGGTACCGGAGTTCATAAACAGCACGCGTTCGGCGAAGGTCGCGCTGATTAACTTGCGGCCCAGACGCAGCGCCGGTTCGTTGGTAAAGACGTTGCTGGTATGCCACAGGGTTTCCCCCTGGGTTTTCAGCGCCTCCACCAGCACAGGATGGCAATGACCCAGCGCCGTCACCGCAATCCCACCGGCGAAATCAACATACTCTTTCCCCTGCTGATCCCAGACTCGGCTGCCTTTCCCTTTTACCGGGATAAACTCAGCCGGTGCATAAATCGGCAGAATGACTTCATCGAATGTCGCGCGGGTAATTGCAGATTGTTCAGTTGCCATGTCATGACCATCCATTTTATGTCACAGTGATTGTGAAAATATAATCACAAAATATGCATAAAAAATCACAGCAAGGCAACCACTATTCAACGATTGAGGAAATTTGCCAGCAGCTGGTGTCCCTGCTCGCTGAGGATACTCTCCGGGTGGAATTGCACCCCTTCGAGGTCCCATTCACGATGTCGGATCCCCATGATCTCCCGGGTATCGCTCCAGGCGGTAACCTCAAAGCATTCCGGCAGCGTTGACGGGTCAATGACCAGCGAATGGTAGCGCGTCACGGTAAGCGGATTATTAAGCCCCGTAAACACGCCCGTGCCGGTATGGGTCACCGGCGCGGTTTTGCCATGCATCACTTTGGCGGCGCGCACAATGGTGGCACCAAACACCTGCCCAATGGCCTGGTGGCCCAGGCAGACGCCAAGAATGGGCAACTTACCGGCGTAGTGATGAATGACATCCAGCGAAATGCCCGATTCCGACGGCGTGCAGGGCCCCGGCGAGATAACGATTTTCTGCGGGGCAAGCGCGTCGATTTCGGCCAGGCTGATGTCGTCGTTGCGGCGGACCACCACCTCTGCACCCAGTTCACAAAAATACTGGTAAAGGTTCCAGGTGAAGGAATCGTAGTTATCAATCAGCAGAATCATGGCGGCTCCAGAAAAACGTGCCGCCCTATTCTACTCAGTTTCCCGCGCTTCGCTCACTACTTTGGCAAAGATGGCGTTCAGGGCCGTTAAATCGCCCATTGCGCCGCTCTGGTTGGCCGCCGCCCATTTGCCCGGGTCGATATCTTTCCAGCTCAGCTGATAGCCTGCATGGATGGCGAGTTGTTCGAAGAAGATCCGCTGAGCGATACCGTTGCCAATCCGGAAGGGATGGAGCACGTTGATCTCACAGTAGTAGTGACTCAGGCGGGCCACAAACTCCTCTTTCTGCAGACCGTTGAGATACCCCTCTTCCTCGAGATCCTGCATCAGGACATTGCCCTCTTTCTCGATGTAGGCGAAGTGGCAGAAGCGGGTGTCGCCCTGATAAATATCGATTTCGCGGATATCGCCCGCCCAGTCAAAAATATCCTGATAAAGGTGGCGGTGGATTGCACAGAGATGCGGCAACCCCGGTGCCGACGGGCCTAAGCCGAGCGTCGCCACCCGCAGCGCGGTGATCTCATAGGATGCCTTTGCAAGACGGTCAGCCTGGCGAATATTCAGACGGTTACGCATCACATTCAGACCCGGGTAGAGATACGGGTCACGATCGTCACCGATTTTATCGCTCATAGTGCCTCCTGAGTTCTTCAAGACGGCTTTGCGCATCCTGGGCGTTTAGCGTAACGAGCGGGCTATCAACCCCCTCAAGGTGGCGGCTGGCCTGGAAATTACTGTTTCGCTGCTGCTCCCAGAGACGGGATTTTTGCTTATCGGTGAGTTTTTTCACTTAACGCCTCCCTGAAGATGTCCGTGTGCCACAAGTATAAGCAGCAAAACGCGCTTTCGCAGGGAGGGGAGCGAAACACGGGCGAGAAGCGCCCGTGTCAAAGAAGGTTACGGCAGTACTTTTGCAGAGAGGATCACAACCGGTTTCGTCGGCACATTCTGGTATGGGCCAACGTCATGGGACTGCACCTGAGAAATCTTGTCAGCCACATCCATCCCTTTCACCACTTTACCGAAGACCGCGTAACCGAAGTCGCGCTGACCGTGGTCGAGGAAGGCGTTATCCGCCACGTTGATAAAGAACTGGCTGGTGGCGCTGTCTTTATCTGCCGTACGCGCCATTGAGATGGTACCGCGGGTGTTGCGCAGGCCGTTATCCGCTTCATTTTTAATCGGTGCGTTAGGCTGCTTTTGCTGCATTTGCTCGTTAAAACCACCGCCCTGCACCATAAAGCCCGGGATCACACGGTGGAATGTGGTGCCGTTATAGAAACCGTTATTCACGTAGTCGAGGAAGTTTTTCACAGAAACCGGAGCTTTCTGGCTATTCAGTTCCAGCTCAATATTCCCGGCGGAGGTGGTCAGCAGAACGTGAGGGTCTCCTTTGGCTGCCAGCGCAGCAGGGGAAACGGCAGAAAGAGCAAACACAGCTGCGACAGCCGCCAGCGTTGATTTGAGCATGAGAATTCCTTAACAAAGCGCAGTATAAAAAGCGAATGGCTTGATTCTAAAGAGCAGTATGAACGGAGACCAGCCTTTTACCTAATTTTACGAAATTGAAACAGTTGTAACCACGCAAACGATTGGTTATGACGTCTATTAATGTGATCTGAGTCACATAAAAACCTGCAATAGCGATCGAATTTCTCTTAAAAGATATGAATGGATCACTTTAATGTCTAAAATCTGCCCGCTCTCAGCGCCCCTCGGGCGCTTTTCTTTTCCTGAACAGGCCAGACATGACTAACAGCAATCGTATCAAGCTCACATGGATCAGCTTCTTCTCCTACGCCCTGACCGGCGCGTTGGTGATCGTCACCGGGATGGTGATGGGTAATATCGCAGACTACTTCCAGCTGCCCGTTTCCAGCATGAGTAACACCTTTACCTTCCTCAACGCCGGGATCCTGATCTCCATTTTCCTGAATGCCTGGCTGATGGAAATTGTTCCACTGAAAACGCAGCTGCGTTTTGGTTTCGTGCTGATGGTCGCCGCGGTAGCGGGTTTAATGGTGAGCCACAGCATCGCCCTGTTCTCTGCCGCCATGTTTGTGCTGGGTCTGGTGAGCGGTATCACGATGTCCATCGGTACGTTCCTGATTACCCATATGTATGAAGGTCGTCAGCGTGGCGCACGTCTGCTGTTTACCGACTCCTTCTTCAGCATGGCGGGGATGATTTTCCCGATGGTAGCGGCCGTTCTGCTGGCACGCAGCATTGAGTGGTACTGGGTTTATGCCTGTATCGGTCTGGTCTACGTGGCAATCTTTATTCTGACCTTCGGCTGTGAATTCCCGGTTCTGGGCAAAAAAGCACAATCCACGGACGAGCCGGTCGCGAAAGAGAAATGGGGTATCGGCGTACTGTTCCTCTCCGTTGCCGCACTGTGCTACATCCTCGGTCAGCTGGGCTTTATCTCCTGGGTACCGGAATACGCCAAAGGCCTGGGCATGAGCCTGAACGACGCGGGTAAACTGGTGAGCGATTTCTGGATGTCTTACATGTTCGGCATGTGGGCGTTTAGCTTCATCCTGCGCTTCTTCGACCTGCAGCGCATTCTGACCGTGCTGGCAGGCATGGCAACCGTACTGATGTACCTGTTCATTAACGGTTCACCGGAGCATATGCCGTGGTTCATCCTAACCCTGGGCTTCTTCTCCAGCGCGATTTACACCTCTATCATTACGCTGGGCTCTCTGCAGACCAAAGTGGCGTCACCGAAACTGGTGAACTTCGTGCTGACCTGCGGCACCATCGGCACCATGCTGACCTTCGTGGTCACCGGCCCGATCGTCGCCCACAGCGGCCCGCTGGCCGCACTGCATACCGCTAACGGTTTGTACGCGGTGGTGTTTGTGATGTGCCTGGTTCTGGGCTTTGTGACCCGCCACCGCCAGCATAATACGGCAGCGGCGTCCCACTGATCCCCTACGCCCCTTTGCGCTCAGCGAAGGGGCTGTTTTTCGTGAAGATGTGCTCTTCCGCAACGTCGTCCATTTTGATCCACGTCTGCGCAAGCTGCGTCGTGGCAATCACTCGCCCCTCCCGAATTGACCAGCGCGCCGGCACCTGGCAGCGCACCGCTTCAAACCCGCTCTCCGCAGGCAGCACGATCAGGTTAGCCAGATTTCCCGTTTCGATACCGTAATCCGTCAGGCCGAAGGTTCGGGCGCTGTTGTGGGTTATCAGGTTCAAACCGTTGTCGATTTGCGAATACCCCATCATCTGACACACATGCAGCCCCATATGCAGTACCTGCAGCATATTGCCGGTGCCAAGCGGGTACCACGGGTCGAAGACATCATCATGCCCGAAACAGACGTTGATCCCCGCCTCCAGCAGCTCCTTCACTCGGGTAATCCCGCGTCGTTTGGGATAATCGTCAAAGCGTCCCTGTAAATGGATATTCACCAGTGGATTGGCGACAAAGTTGATGCCTGACATCTTCAGCAGGCGGAAAAGCCGCGAGGTGTATGCCCCGTTATAGGAGTGCATCGCCGTGGTATGGCTGGCCGTGACCCGCGGGCCCATCCCTGATTCATAAGCCAGGGTGGCCACCGTTTCCAGAAACCGGGACTGCTCATCGTCAATTTCATCGCAGTGGATATCCAGCGGACGGTCATATTTCTTCGCCAGTTCAAAGGCAATGTGCAGCGATTGCACGCCATACTCGCGGGTGAATTCAAAGTGCGGGATTGCTCCGACCACATCGGCGCCCAGTTTCAACGCCTCCTCAAGCAGCGCCGCGCCGTCCGGGTAAGAAAGGATGCCTTCCTGTGGGAACGCCACGATTTGCAGCGTGATCCACGGCGCAACTTCCTGCTTCACCTCCAGCATGGCCTTCAGGGCGGTGAGCGTCGGGTCAGAGACGTCCACGTGGGTGCGCACAAACTGAATACCGTTGGCAATTTGCCCTTTCAGCGTCTTCCAGGCGCGCGCTTGTACATCCTTATGGCTAAGCAGTGCCTTACGCTCCGCCCAGCGCTCAATGCCTTCGAACAGCGTACCGGACTGGTTCCAGCTCGGCTCGCCTGCCGTCTGGGTGGTATCAAGGTGGATATGCGGTTCTATAAACGGGGGAATGGCAAGGCCGCCACGCGCGTTTAAGATTCTTACGTTTTCGTCTTCGGTATCGCCCATCGGCGTTATGCCACCAAAACGGCCCTGCTCAATGGCGATTTGCCACAGCCCTTCGCGACCCGGTAAGCGAACATTCTGGATAAGCCCAAGCGGTGTTGTAGACATGCCTTTCCCCTGAAAAACGCGGCTGAAATTTGGGAGTACGCATTTTTGACAACGCGCCCCTTAATTTGTACACAAAATCGGCGACCTCGAAAAGCCAGCGATTTCCACAACTTATAAAAATCCTGACAAATCAGTCATATACCACCTAAGGAGTAGGCGAAGGCGTATTTGATTTGCATCAATAAGTGCCCCTGCTGAATCGTTAAGGTAGGCAGTAATAGAAAAGAAATCGAGGCAAAAATGAGCAAAGTCAGACTCGCTATCATCGGTAACGGCATGGTCGGCCACCGCTTTATTGAGGATCTTCTCGATAAAGCCGATGCTAACCAGTTCGATATTACCGTGTTCTGTGAAGAACCCCGCAAGGCGTACGACCGTGTGCACTTGTCTTCCTACTTCTCCCATCATACCGCGGAAGAGCTCTCTCTGGTGCGCGATGGTTTCTACGAGAAGCATGGCGTGAAAGTGCTGGTGGGCGAACGCGCTATCACCATCAACCGTCAGGAAAAAGTGATCCACTCCAGCGCCGGACGTACGGTTTTTTACGACAAGCTGATCATGGCGACTGGCTCGTACCCGTGGATCCCGCCGATCAAAGGCTCGGAAACGCAGGATTGCTTCGTTTATCGTACCATCGAAGATCTCAATGCGATCGAATCATGTGCCCGCCGCAGTAAACGTGGCGCCGTGGTCGGGGGGGGGCTGCTGGGTCTGGAAGCCGCCGGTGCGCTGAAAAACCTCGGTGTTGAAACCCACGTCATCGAATTTGCCCCGATGCTGATGGCAGAGCAGCTTGACCACATGGGTGGTGACCAGTTGCGCCGTAAAATCGAAAGCATGGGCGTAAAGGTTCACACCAGCAAAAACACCAAAGAGATTGTGCAGGAAGGCACCGAAGCGCGGAAAACCATGCGCTTTGCCGATGGCAGCGAACTGGAAGTGGACTTTATCGTCTTCTCTACCGGTATTCGCCCGCGCGACAAGCTGGCCACCCAGTGTGGTCTGGCCGTCGCTCAGCGCGGCGGGATCATGATTAACGATACCTGCCAGACCTCCGACCCGGATATCTACGCCATCGGCGAATGCGCCAGCTGGAACAACCGCGTGTACGGTCTGGTCGCGCCTGGCTACAAAATGGCGCAGGTTGCCGTTGACCATATTCTCGGCAACCAGAACGCCTTCGAGGGGGCTGACCTGAGCGCCAAGCTGAAACTGCTGGGCGTAGACGTAGGCGGTATTGGCGATGCGCATGGCCGCACGCCGGGCGCACGCAGCTATGTTTACCTCGATGAAAGCAAAGAGGTGTACAAACGTCTTATCGTCAGTCAGGACAACAAAACCCTGCTCGGCGCGGTGCTGGTGGGCGATACCAGCGACTACGGTAACCTGCTTCAGCTGGTCTTGAACGCCATCGAACTGCCGGAAAACCCGGACGCGCTGATCCTTCCGGCGCATGCGTCCAGCGGTAAGCCGTCCATCGGCGTGGATAAACTGCCCGACAGCGCGCAGATTTGCTCCTGCTTCGATGTGACCAAAGGCATGCTGATTTCGGCCATCAATAAAGGCTGCCATACCGTCGCGGCCCTGAAGGCGGAAACCAAAGCCGGTACCGGCTGCGGTGGGTGTATCCCGCTGGTCACACAGGTTCTGAACGCAGAACTGGCGAAACAGGGTATCGAAGTCAACAATAACCTGTGCGAGCATTTCGCTTACTCTCGCCAGGAGCTGTACCACCTGATCCGCGTGGAAGGCATCAAATCCTTCGACGAACTGCTGGCGAAACACGGCCAGGGTTATGGCTGTGAAGTGTGTAAACCTACCGTGGGTTCCCTGCTGGCCTCCTGCTGGAACGAGTACGTTCTCAAACCAGAGCATACGCCGCTGCAGGATACCAACGATAACTTCCTGGCGAACATTCAGAAAGACGGGACTTACTCCGTCATCCCACGCTCCGCCGGTGGCGAAATCACCCCGGAAGGGCTGGTCGCCGTTGGCCGTATCGCGCGTGAATTTAACCTGTATACCAAAATCACCGGCTCTCAGCGTATCGGCCTGTTTGGTGCGCAGAAAGATGACCTGCCTGAAATCTGGCGTCAGCTGATTGACGCGGGATTCGAAACCGGCCACGCCTACGCGAAAGCGCTGCGTATGGCGAAAACCTGTGTGGGCAGCACCTGGTGCCGTTACGGCGTAGGCGACAGCGTCGGCTTCGGTGTGGAGCTGGAGAACCGCTACAAAGGCATCCGTACACCGCACAAAATGAAGTTTGGCGTCTCCGGCTGTACCCGCGAATGTGCGGAAGCGCAGGGTAAAGATGTGGGTATCATCGCCACCGAGAAAGGCTGGAACCTGTACGTCTGTGGTAACGGCGGCATGAAACCACGCCATGCAGACCTGCTGGCTGCAGACCTCGACCGCGATACGCTGATTCAGTATCTCGACCGCTTTATGATGTTCTACATCCGTACCGCCGATAAGCTGACCCGTACCGCGTCCTGGCTCGATAACCTGGAAGGCGGTATCGAGTACCTGAAATCGGTCATCATTGACGACAAACTGGGCCTGAACGACCATCTGGAAGCGGAAATGGCGCGCCTGCGCGAGGCGGTGATCTGCGAGTGGACTGAAACCGTCAACACCCCGGCGGCGCAGACTCGCTTCAGACACTTTATCAACAGCACCCAGCGCGACCCGAATGTGCAGGTTGTGGCAGAACGCGAGCAACATCGTCCGGCGACACCTTATGAACGTATTCCGGTGACTCTGGTGGAGGAAAACGCATGAGCCAGTGGGTAAACATCTGCAACATTAACGACATTCTGCCTGCCACCGGGGTCTGTGCCCTGCTGGGTAACGAGCAGGTCGCGATATTTCGCCCTCGCCATGATGAACAGGTTTTTGCCATCAGCAATATCGACCCGTTCTTTGAGGCCAGCGTCCTGTCCCGGGGATTAATCGCGGAGCATCAGGGTGAACTCTGGGTCGCCAGCCCGTTGAAGAAACAGCGTTTTCGTTTACGCGACGGGTATTGCATGGAAGATGAGCATTATTCCGTGAAGCCCTACGATGTCCGCGTGAAGGACGGTAAGGTGCAGCTGAAAGGCTAATCTCTCGCCTTTTCAATATGAAAAGCTTATGACCCCTTATGGGTAACGGCAGGAAAAACCGTATGTTCTGTACGATTCCTGCTGTTATCCTGACCTCAATTTCTTACCCCCTCCTTGAATGCTGTGAGGTAATGTCGTGGACCACCTGCCGATTTTCTGTCAATTACGCCATCGCGACTGTCTGCTTGTAGGCGGCGGCGATGTGGCTGAACGCAAAGCGCGCTTGCTGTTAGAAGCAGGAGCCCGACTCACCGTTAACGCCCTGGCTTTTGCCCCGCAGTTTGAGGCCTGGGAAAAAGAAGGGATGCTCACGCTGGTGCAGGGGGGGTTTAATGAATCCTTGCTTGATACCTGCTGGCTGACCATTGCCGCCACGGATGACGATGAAGTGAATCAACGCGTCAGCGACGCCTGTGAAGCGCGCCGCATCTTCTGTAACGTGGTGGATGCCCCGAAGGAGGCCAGCTTTATCATGCCGTCGATCATTGACCGTTCGCCGCTGATGATTGCGGTATCGTCCGGCGGCCGCTCTCCCGTTCTGGCCCGCCTGCTGCGGGAAAAACTGGAAGCCATCCTGCCGCAGCATCTTGGCCAGATTGCCCACTATGCCGGGCAGCTGCGTTCCCGGGTTAAGCAAACCTTCGCGACCGTGGGTGAACGCCGTCGCTTCTGGGAAAAATTCTTTGTGAATGACAGGCTGGCCCAGTCGCTGGCGAATCAGGATCATAAAGCGGTGGAAGAGACGACGGCGCAGTTGCTCTGCGAGCCGCTGGATCATCGTGGTGAAGTGGTGCTGGTGGGTGCCGGCCCGGGCGATGCCGGTTTGCTGACGCTGAAAGGGCTGCAGCAGATCCAGCAGGCGGATATTGTGGTTTATGACCGTCTGGTCTCCGATGAGATAATGAACCTGGTCCGCCGCGATGCTGACCGCGTATTTGTCGGTAAACGTGCCGGGTACCACTGTGTGCCGCAGGAGGAGATTAACCAGATCCTGCTGCGCGAAGCGCAAAAAGGAAAACGCGTGGTGCGCCTCAAGGGTGGCGACCCGTTTATCTTTGGTCGCGGCGGTGAAGAGCTGGAAACGTTGTGCAACGCGGGTATTCCGTTTTCCGTGGTGCCGGGCATCACGGCAGCCTCCGGCTGCTCAGCTTACTCGGGCATTCCGCTGACCCACCGTGACTATGCCCAGAGCGTACGCCTGGTGACGGGCCACCTGAAAACCGGCAGTGAGCTGGACTGGCATAACCTGGCCGCCGAAAAACAGACGCTGGTGTTCTATATGGGGTTAAACCAGGCTGCGACCATTCAGGCCAAACTGCTGGAGCACGGCATGGAAGAGGATATGTCCGTCGCGCTGGTGGAAAACGGTACGTCCATTAAGCAGCGCGTGGTGAACGGCGTGCTGACACAGTTAGGTGAGCTGGCACAGCAGGTTGAAAGCCCGGCGCTGATTATTGTCGGACGCGTGGTGGAGCTGCGCGATAAACTGAACTGGTTCTCGAATCACTAACGCATATTCCCCCTTCCCGGAGTAGTCCTTATGCGGACTACTCCCCTCTTACCGCTCCCGATAACATACCGCCCGCGAAATGGAATTTTTTCATTTATTCCCTCACGTTAGATCCAATTTTCGTTTTTTCAGACAAGGAATGCGTATGTTTAAACTGGCAAAAACCGCCGTTCTGGTAGGCATGTTATCGACTCTGACCGCCTGCACCGGTCACGTTCAAAATACCAAAAATAATTGCAGCTATGATTACCTGCTGCACCCGGCAATTTCCATTTCGAAGATCATCGGTGGCTGCGGCCCGGCCGCACAGCAGTAAGCGTTTTTCAGGCGTAAAAAAACCGGGAATGTCCCGGTTTTTTGTCTGGCTCAGCACGTTTTTTGTCGGGGAGCGCTCATGTTTACCCGACAAAACAGGGTTACGGTTTACCCACAAACCCAATCGCCTGGTACACCGCTTTAAGGGTTTCAGACGCGCGGGCACTGGCTTTTTCCGCGCCCTCTTTCATTACTTTCTGCAGGAAAGCTTCGTCGTTACGGTAGCGGTGATAACGCTCCTGCAGCTCGGTCAGCATGCCGGAAACGGCATCCGCCACTTCCCCTTTCAGGTGACCATACATCTTGCCTTCGAAGTGTTGTTCCAGCTCAGGAATGCTCTGCCCCGTCACACCGGAGAGGATATCCAGCAGGTTGGAGACGCCCGCTTTGTTCTGCACGTCGTAACGCACAACAGGTGGCTCATCGGAGTCGGTCACCGCACGCTTGAGCTTTTTAACGACCGATTTCGGGTCTTCCAGCAGGCCGATAACGTTGTTGCGGTTATCGTCAGACTTGGACATCTTCTTGGTTGGCTCCAGCAGCGACATCACGCGTGCGCCGGATTTTGGAATGAACGGCTCAGGCACTTTGAACACGTCGCCATACAGCGCGTTAAAGCGCTGGGCGATATCGCGGCTCAGTTCCAGATGCTGTTTCTGATCTTCGCCAACCGGCACCTGGTTGGTCTGGTACAGCAGAATGTCTGCTGCCATCAGTACCGGGTAATCAAACAGACCGGCGTTGATGTTTTCTGAGTAGCGCGCGGATTTATCCTTGAACTGCGTCATGCGGCTCAGTTCGCCGAAGTAGGTGTAGCAGTTCAGCGCCCAGCCCAGCTGCGCATGCTCTGGCACGTGAGACTGAACGAAAATGGTGCTCTTCTCAGGATCAATTCCGCAGGCCAGATACAGCGCCAGGGTGTCCAGGGTGGCTTTACGCAGCTTCTCAGGATCCTGACGTGCAGTAATAGCATGCAGATCCACGATGCAGTAAATGCAATGGTAATCATCCTGCATGCTGACCCACTGACGTAACGCACCCATGTAGTTACCAATGGTCAATTCACCTGACGGCTGTGCGCCACTAAAAACGATGGGCTTAGTCATTATTCAATTCCTGATTATCACTGTGCGAAAGCCCGAGTGCGGGCAACAAATCTTTGAAGTGGTCGAACACGACGTCCGGCTCACTCAGCGTGATGGCCTCACCGTAGTTGTAGCCATAGGTTAATCCCACTGAAGGACAACCCGCCGCTCTGGCAGCCAGAATATCATTGCGGGAATCACCGACAAAGAGCAGCTCCGCAGGCGTTAAGGATAATTTTCCTGCCACCAGCAGTAACGGTTCCGGATGCGGCTTTTTGTTCTGCACATCATCACCGCCAACAATGACGGAAAAATACTTTGCGATGTCCAGCGCTTCCAGCAGAGGGGCGACAAAAGGTGTCGGTTTGTTTGTCACCAGCCCCAGCGGAATGCCGTTAGCATGAAGCGCACTCAGCGTTTCTGCGACATCCGGGAACAGGAAGCTGCCCTCTTCGACCGTCTCTTCATAGAAACGATTGAACAATTTACGCAGGATACGCAGCTGTTCTTCCTGCGGGATATCCGCATGATCCACGCTCGGTTTACCCTGTGCAGAACGCTGGGACACACGCTCCTGGCGGGCCCATGTCAACGCGCGCTCCATCAGGACATCGGCGCCATTGCCAATCCACGTGATGACACGCTCTTCGCCCGCAACGGGCAGTTCAAGAGCATACAGCGCCTGGTCTACGGCGCTGGTTAAGCCCGGCGCGCTGTCGACCAGCGTGCCGTCGAGGTCAAATGCGATACCCCGGGTTGCCTGCAATTTATCCATGACTTACCTTCGCCAGTTCACGGCGCATTTCATCAATGACTTTTTTGTAATCCGGTTGGTCGAAAATCGCTGAACCTGCAACGAACATATCCGCGCCCGCTGCCGCAATTTCACCAATGTTATTCACTTTTACCCCACCGTCGACTTCCAGACGAATGTCGTAACCTGACTCATCAATACGACGGCGCACTTCACGCAGTTTATCCAGCGTATGAGGGATAAACGACTGACCGCCAAAGCCCGGGTTAACGGACATCAGCAAAATGACATCCAGCTTATCCATCACATGGTCGAGATAGCTCAGCGGCGTAGCCGGGTTGAAAACCAGACCCGCTTTACAGCCATTCTCTTTGATGAGTTGCAGCGTGCGATCCACATGTTCAGACGCTTCAGGGTGGAAGGTGATGATACTGGCTCCCGCAGCGGCAAAATCAGGCACGATACGGTCAACAGGTTTCACCATCAGATGAACGTCAATCGGCGCGGTAATACCGTAGTTACGCAGCGCTTTAAGCACCATCGGGCCAATGGTCAGATTAGGAACGTAGTGGTTATCCATAACGTCGAAATGGACGACATCCGCGCCCGCCGCGAGTGCTTTTGCAGTGTCTTCACCCAGGCGGGCAAAATCGGCCGACAGAATTGAGGGAGCAATCAAAAACTGTTTCATCCGCATCTCCTTGAAATGTGTTTACCGGCGGGCAAAACGGCTCAGGGGCGATAAAGAGCCAGGAGTTCGTCCACCTTTTTACGTGTGCCGCCGTTGCTGCTTATGCTACGCCGCACTTTGACCTGAAAATGCTTCGCGGCTTTGTACCATTCGCGCGTATCAGGGGTATCGTGATTCGAAATTAACACCGGAATTCTTTTGCTGACCAGCTTTTCCGCCATCTCCGCCAGACGGGCCTGCTCGGCCGGACTGAAGCTGTTGGTGTGATAAGCGGTGAAATTTGCCGTCGCAGACAGCGGTGCGTAAGGCGGGTCGCAATAGACCACCGAGTTTACGCCTGCCAGCTCCATGCACTCTTCATAGGAGAGGCAGTGGAATTCGGCATTCTGCGCTTTTTTAGCAAAGTGATACAACTCATCCTGTGGGAAATACGGACGCTTATAACGGCCAAACGGCACGTTAAACTCACCACGAAGATTATACCGACACAGGCCGTTATAGCCGTGTCGATTGAGATAGAGGAACAACAGCGCCCGGCGGAACGGATCCTGACTCTGATTAAACTCAGTGCGGAACTGGTAGTAAACGTCCGGATTATTGTGCTCGGGTGTAAACAGCTTCCGAGCCTCTTCCACGTACTCGTCGGTCCGCAGTTTGACGATGTTGTAGAGGCTAATGAGGTCGCTGTTGATATCCGCCAGGATATAACGAGAAAAATCGGTATTCAGGAATACCGATCCAGCGCCCACAAAGGGCTCGATAAGACACTCGCCTTTCGGCAGGTGCTTTTTAATATCATCGAGCAGGGGGTATTTCCCCCCTGCCCATTTCAGAAAAGCGCGATTTTTTTTCATGCTGACTAACTGATTACACCTTCTCCGGCTGTGGAGAAAGCTCCGACAGCATCCTGCGCTTTAAACATTACTTCAGATCAGCCTGAACCTGATGAATTGGCTTAGCCCATGGGTTTTTCGCCTGAACGTCGGCTGGCAGCGTTGCGACAGCACGTTTCGCTTCATCTTTTGAAGCATAAACGCCACTTACCAGCACGTACCACGGCTGACCATTACGGGTCGTCTGATAAACCACATAGTTTTTCAGATTTGTTTTCTTCGCCCAACCGTTGAGGTTGTCATAGTTAGACGAACTGCTCAGCTGCAGCGTGTAATTGCTGGACGGGGCTGACTTCAGCGAACCGACGTTACCTGCAGTCTTGCCTGCTGCGGCGCTGGTTGTTGCCGTGGCTGCAGGTGCAGTTGCAGTAGGTGCAGTTGCAGCTGGTGCCGAAGTGGCAGTTGGTGCCGTGGTGGTCGCCGTTGCTTTCGGTGCTGTCTGCGTAACCGGTGCTTTTGCCGGTTCGCTCACCGTGGCCGTTTCAGTACGTTTTGTCTGAGCTGGCGCTTTCACTTCAGGCGCTTTGACGACTGCCTGAGGTTTGGTTTCACGCTTAGGTTCAATCACAGCCTGCTTACGTTCAGGACGGGTCGCAGGTTGCGTCTGGCGCGGTTTGGTTTCGGTTGCAGCCGTTTGCGGCTGAGCGTTACCACCGCGGATCGGCGCAACGGTCGCAGGTTCAGTTGGCAGCGTAGAGTTAACCACGGCATTGTCCACCTGCGCCTGATTTTGCGGCTGCGTCAGGGCATTGTTCAGGTCGCCCTGAACTTCTACACGCTGCTGGCCTTCCGGCGTGGCAGGTGCCTGACCCTGTGCGGGGGTAGAAGAAACTGGCGGCAGAGAAACATCCTGCGGCTGTGTTGTATTTCCGGCAGTCTGCTCGGCGGAGGTGGTACCCGGCGCTGGCTGTGCACCATTCGCCTGATCGGTCGCATCGTTACCAGAGAGGCTGATGCTCTTCTCAGTGGATGCCGCTTGCTCACCGGAAGGGGTCGAAGGCGCTTTTAACGCAGAACCAATACCGACAATCAGCAGCACGAGCACCAGAACGCCGAGTCCCATCATGATGTACTGGCGGGAGGCGGGTTTCTGCGCAGCGGCTTTTTTACGTTTACGTGGGCGACGCTCTACAGGCTCTTCGTCCATTGAATCTTCTTCGGACTCATAACCCTCTTCTTCTTCTCGCTCATCACGCGCGTTGCGGCTACGCGAAGGGCGACGATCGTCTGCATCCAGATCAACATCGTCAAAGTTGATCTGCGGCTCGTTATCACGTTCTGAAGATTGACGAGAACGACCAGTACGACGATCGCTGGGATCGGGTTTCAGCTCGTCTTCTGGTTTGAATTCATCCATTTAACACCCCACTCAAAGGCTTATGCCAACGACTTTGCATTTCGCCTGAAGCTAAACGACCACCTGTAACAGTGGCCTGACCTTTCTAGTTGTTACGCCTGCTGACAGTCAGCAATAGCGCCAAGAACCACATCATGCGGCACTCCGCCGCGTACTTCACTCTTCCCTATTGCAAGCGGGAGTACAAGACGCATCTCACCTGCCAATACTTTTTTATCGCGCATCATGTGGGGTAAATACGCTTGTGCCGACATCTCTTTCGGCCCGGTTACCGGCAAGCCCGCACGCTCAAGCAGCGTGATGATGCGTGCCGTCTCTTCCGGTTTAAACTGCCCCAGACGTTCAGAAGTGCGGGCAGCCATTACCATTCCGGCAGCGACTGCTTCACCGTGAAGCCAGTTACCGTAACCCATTTCGGCTTCAATCGCGTGACCAAACGTATGCCCAAGATTCAGTAAAGCACGTAAGCCCGTTTCACGCTCGTCTGCAGCGACAACTTCCGCTTTCAGCTCACAACAACGACGAATGCAGTAAGCCAGTTTCGCCTCATCCAGGCGCAGCAACGCATCCATATTCTCTTCCAGCCAGTCAAAGAACTCGCCATCCAGAATAATGCCGTATTTGATCACTTCAGCCAGGCCAGAAGCCAGCTCGCGTTTCGGTAGGGTTTTCAGACAGTCGAGATCCACCACCACCGATGCCGGCTGGTAGAACGCGCCAATCATATTTTTACCGAGCGGATGGTTAACGGCCGTTTTGCCGCCGACAGAAGAGTCGACCTGAGACAGTAACGTGGTAGGGATTTGAATAAAACGCACACCACGTTGATAACTTGCAGCCGCAAAGCCCGTCAGATCGCCCACAACACCGCCGCCCAGGGCAAGCAGTGTTGTATCGCGACCATGCGGTTTTTGCAGCAATGCGGTAAAGACGGTATCCAGTACCGCCAGGCTTTTATACTGCTCGCCATCGGGCAGAATCACACTGTCGACTTTAACGCCCGCCTGTTCAAGCAGGTGGCGAACGCGGTCGAGATAAAGCGGAGCCAGCGTCTCATTGGTGACCAGCATCGCCTGATCACCCGCTTTCAGTGGTAAAAAGGAAGCTGGGTCGTTAAACAAACCAGCCGCGATGGTGATTGGGTAACTACGTTCCCCGAGAGTAACTGTAATCCTCTCCATGACGCGACATCCACCTTTAATGCTTTTACCCGCAGGCGATTGTATATAAAGCCAGAATCAGTTGCTTTCCAGCATATGAATAATCTGGTTTGCAACCACTTTAGCGCTCTGATCGTCAGTACGAATGGTCACATCAGCAATCTCTTCGTACAGCGGATTGCGTTCATCGGCCAACGCTTCCAGAACTTCGCGTGGTGGCGTTTCAACCTGCAGCAACGGGCGCTTTTTATCGCGCTGCGTACGTGCCAGCTGTTTTTCGATGGTCGTCTCGAGATAGACCACTACGCCACGGGCGGAGAGACGGTTGCGGGTTTCGCGAGATTTGACAGAGCCACCGCCTGTTGCCAGAACAATGCCCTGCTTTTCCGTGAGTTCGTTGATCACTTTTTCTTCTCGGTCACGGAAACCTTCTTCGCCTTCTACGTCGAAAACCCAGCCCACATCAGCTCCGGTTCGTTTCTCAATCTCTTGATCAGAATCGTAAAATTCCATATTGAGTTGTTGAGCTAACTGACGCCCAATAGTGCTTTTGCCGGCACCCATAGGCCCAACCAGAAAGATATTGCGTTTCTCTGCCATTTTATCGGTACTACTAAGACTATTCGTTAATGGTAATCCCCGCTTCGCAGACACCCGGCGTAGCAGGACATGAACTGAAACCTCATATGCAATAGAGCGAGAGTCAGACTAAAAATTATCTCAATACTCCGGCTTGTTTGGCAACTGATTAAATCACCGCACCAGACGCATAAGGCAATAAGACGTAAGTCCAACTCAAATCGGTACTCCTTGTATGCTAATTCATGCCCCACGTCAAACATCTGCAACAATCTGAATGCAAAATCATTGGGAGGATCGTGACTCTTCAGCGAATACCGACCAGTCGTGGTGTAATAAACACCACTAACTCCCGTCGTTCCTTGTCCTTTCCGTCATGGCGAAAAAGCTGTCCAAGCCACGGGATGTTGCCCAGCCCGGGCACGCGATCGCTTCCGGTTTTATTCTTTTGCGAAAAAATTCCGCCCAGCGCCAGCGTTTCTCCATTTTTTACTTCCACCTGGGTTTCAATTTCTTGTTTATCGATGGCGAGCGTTTCACCATCGGCCTGCTGCAGCACCTGTCCTGGCATATTTTCACTGATGTGCAGCTTCAGGCGTACGCGACCGCCGGGCAGCACCACCGGCGTCACCTCCATGCCTAACACCGCCTCTTTGAATTCCACGGAGGTCGCCCCGCTGTCACCGCTGGAGACCTGATATGGGATCTCACTGCCCTGCTTAATACTGGCCGGTTGCATATGCGAGGCCAGCAGTCGTGGGCTGGCGATGATATCGACCTGCTGCTTTTGCTCCAGCGCCGACAACTCCAGATCCAGCAGCCTGCCGTTAATCCGCCCAATGTTAAAACCCACATGGGTGGTGGCGTTTGCCACGGACAGATCGCTGCCAAGCGTTGTGAGTTGCCCGACCTTGCCCGCCTCCGTTGCGTCGGCGAGATTCCACTTCACCCCCAGCTCACGCAGGCTTTTTTCATTGATGGTCACGATATGCGCCGCCAGTTCCACCTGCTCGACAGGGATATCCATCTGCGTCGCCCAGTGCTGCAGCGTATCAAGCACCGCCTGGTTATCCCGTATCAGCAGACGGTTCGTGCGCTTGTCGACAGACAAACTCCCCTTTGGACTGAGCAGTTTTTCCGCCGCTTTTTGCAGCTCCCCGGCGTCAGCGTAAGAAAAAGGTATGCTGTGCGAGACCAGCGGCGCATCAAGCTGTCGGCGTGTCCGCTCCTGCTCTTTGCGTTCCAGCTGTTCACGCTGCCAGGCTGCGGTGTGAACATAAAAAATGCCCCCTTCTTCATGCAGAACAAGCCCGGCGCTGGTGACGACCGTCTGTAGCGCCTGTCGCCAGGGGACGCGTGTCAGATTGAGCGACAGCGTGCCGCTGACATCTGGCGACACCACCAGATTACGGTTCTCCTGTGCAACCAGCGCCTGTAGCACCTGCACCACCGGTACCTCATCCACCACCAGCGTGACCGGCTTTGGCGCGGCGGCCCACAGCGGATGACTGAACGCCATCAGCCACAGCGTTATCCTTATGTTCATTCCTTTTCGTTCCTTCTCGTTGCCACGTCCATTGTCTGGGTTCACATCCATCCCCCACATCGACGACCAGTTCCCTTTCATTGAGGGCCGTTACCCGCCAGCCCACCGGGAGATGCTGTTGCGGTGTCAGGCGATGCCAGCGCTTTTGCCCGTCCTGTAAAATGCCAGTGTCCTGAGTGCCGCCCACCATCCCGTGGTAATGCCACTGCGCCAGTTGCCCTACCGCACAAGGGTCATCCGGCGGGCGAAAAGGATCCCGCATCCCGGTCACTAACAGGGCGCAACACACCAGCAGGCAACGCGCGCTATTTCGCATGCTGCTCCTCCAGCTCCACCCGCAGGCGTAATGCCGAACCCTGTGCAGAGAGAGCAAAGGCGGCAACCTGAACATCCCGCTGCGCCAGCCGGCTGAAAACAGTCGGGATGGCCTGCCATTCAGCATCCAGCGTCAGTTCCCCTCCGTGTTGCAACGGCTTCCAGTGAACCAGTCTTGTGCCCGCCCCCTGAAACTCGAGTGGCGAAAAAGGCGTCATTACCGTGGCTTCACGGGGTGCGTGACGCCGCGGCACCTGACTGGCGGCGGGCCATAGCGAGACATTAGCCTGTGCGGCCTCGCTGACCTGCCGCTGAAGTTCAGCCACCTGCTTTGCAACCGGTCGAAGCACCATGCCCCATGTCGTACTCCCCAGAAAGAGAACGCTCAGACACCAGCACAGCACCCGCCATCGGGGGCTGCTTTCGCACCAGCGTTCGAACAAGGTTTCCACGCATTAGCCCTCGCTTCGCAGATGAAAGGTGAACATCCAGCGCCCCAGGTCATCCTGCTGTAATTCCCCCGTAGGCCCGGGGGTAAACCCCGCCATCTTTCCGAGCCCATCCCGCAGAGCAGAGAGCGCGGGGAGTGTTGCGGCATATCCGGTTAACATCAGTGAAGGGGGCTGATAGCGCAGTTCGGTCAGCCAGACCTGGGATGGCATCATCCCGGCAAAGGACTCCAGCACCGGCTGCCAGGCGCGTCGTTGAGGCGCTGGCACAGGCGTTGGCGTCTCTGTGCCTGACCTTGTACGAGACACCAGCGCCTGCTGCACGGACTGCATGCCCGCCAGTTGAATATGCAACGCACGCGTCATCACGAGAGGATTCATCCGCAGGCTGAAAACCCCCATCAGTATCAGCAGCCACGTAGCGACAAACAGTACGCCCCAGAATCGCAGGCAGCGCACACGTCGCTGCCGCCGCCACGGCAGAAAGTTCGTCATGCTCATTCCGGCACCTCACTCATGGCCAGCGCCAGCGCGACGGTATAATCAGCGCCGCACGCCGGCAGAGGAGCATGGCAACGAACCAGCGCGTCCCAGGGGTCTCGCTGGCTATCAAAAAGGGCAATGTCCTGCGGCGTGAGGGCCAGCAGTGCCGCGAGATCGGCCACGTTTTCCGCTTCCGTGGTAAAACGCCGTCCCCACTGATGGCGCATCGCCCACAGCCACTGATGCCCATCCCGCCAGGCGACACACTGCGCCGGCGCTACCGCAGGGAGAAGGTTCGCCAGCGCACTGGCATCCGGGGTGATCGTCACGAGCCGTAAACGCAACATCTTTGCCAGCGTCAGCAGGGGGTTAATCTCGTTGTTTTGTGCCGCGGTGACATGGAATGTATTGCTGAACGTATCCTGCGCATAATCAAAACAGAGCGTGTCAGCAGCCATCTCCAGTTCACGCGCGAGCGTCGCCCCCAGCCAGGAGAGCTGTTCGCTGTCGCGCAGCGCCACGCCCGGACGGGGAAGCGATCGTTGCAGCGTGCGTGCCGCCGGAAATGAGAGAAACACCCGGTGGGAGTGGGGCAACGTTTTCCGCCAGTCGCGCAGGGCGTCAACCAATTGTTCAGGCTGGCAAATTTTGCCATCCCGGATAATCCCGTCGGCCAGCGTGATAGCCCACCAGCGGCACAAACGCCAGCCCGACCGCTCCCGGGCCAGCGCCACTATCTGCACCCTATCCTGTTGAATATGAACGCCTGTTTGCCATGTTTTGAAAGCCATGCTTCACGATCTCCTTATCGCCCGTCAGGTGACGGCTATATCAATGAATCAGGCTTGCCTTTATACTACCGCGCGATTGTTTAGAAACTGCCCAAGTGAAACCAAATGGGAAATCTCCGGTGAAGTTCGTAAAGTATTTATTAATCCTTGCAGTCTGTTGCATTCTGCTGGGAGCAGGCTCGATTTATGGTTTGTACAAATATATTGAGCCGCAGCTGCCTGATGTCGCTACGCTTCGCGATGTGCGACTCCAGATCCCGATGCAGGTCTACAGCGCCGATGGCGAGTTAATGGCGCAGTACGGCGAAAAGCGTCGTATCCCGCTGACCTTAAATCAAATTCCGCCCGTGATGGTCAAAGCCTTTATCGCTACCGAGGACAGCCGTTTTTACGAGCACCACGGTGTCGATCCGGTGGGGATTTTCCGTGCTGCAAGTATTGCGCTGTTCTCCGGTCATGCCTCTCAGGGGGCAAGTACCATTACACAGCAGCTGGCGCGTAACTTCTTCCTTAGCCCAGAAAAGACCCTGACCCGTAAGATCAAAGAGGTGTTCCTTGCGATCCGTATTGAGCAGTTGTTGAGCAAAGACGAGATCCTTGAGCTGTACCTCAATAAAATCTACCTCGGCTACCGCGCCTACGGTGTTGGTGCGGCCGCGCAGGTGTACTTTGGTAAACCTGTCGAGCAACTGACGTTAAGCGAAATGGCGACCATTGCCGGTCTGCCTAAAGCGCCATCGACCTTCAACCCGCTCTACTCGCTTGAACGCGCTACGGCGCGTCGTAACGTCGTCCTGTCACGTATGCTGAGCGAAGGCTATATCAGCCAGAGCGAGTACGAACAGGCGCGCAACGATGTCATCGATGCCAACTACCATGCGCCGGAGATTGCCTTCTCTGCCCCTTATCTCACCGAAATGGTGCGTCAGGAGATGGTGAGCCGCTACGGCGATAAAGCCTACGAAGATGGCTACCGCGTTTACACCACCGTGACCCGCAACGTTCAGCAGGCGGCTCAGGAAGCGGTGCGTAACAACGTGATGGATTACGACATGCGCCACGGTTATCGCGGCCCGTCGAATGTGCTGTGGAAAGTCGGCGAAAGCGCCTGGGACAGCAAAAAAATCACCAGTACGCTGAAAGCGCTGCCCACCTATGGCCCGCTCCTTCCCGCCGTGGTGACTCAGGCCGATCCGCAGGAAGCGGTGGCAACGCTGGCGGATGGAACGTCTGTCTCCCTGCGTATGGACGGGATCCGTTGGGCTCGCCCGTACCGCTCAGACACCCTGCAAGGCCCGACACCGCGTAAAGTGACGGATGTCGTCCAGACCGGACAGCAAATCTGGGTACGCAAGGTGGGCGACAGCTGGTGGCTGGCGCAGGTGCCAGACGTTAACTCGGCCCTGGTGTCCATCAATCCGCAGAACGGTGCCGTGCTGGCCCTGGTCGGTGGGTTCGATTTCAACCAGAGCAAATTTAACCGCGCCACCCAGGCGTTGCGTCAGGTTGGCTCCAACATCAAGCCGTTCCTCTACACCGCAGCCATGGATAAGGGCCTGACCCTCGCCAGTATCCTGAACGACGTGCCTATCTCCCGCTGGGATGCCGGTGCCGGTTCTGACTGGCAGCCGAAGAACTCACCGGCGGAATATTCAGGCCCTATTCGTCTTCGTCAGGGTCTTGGGCAGTCGAAAAACGTGGTGATGGTGCGCGCAATGCGTGCGATGGGTGTCGACTATGCCGCGGAATATCTGCAACGCTTCGGTTTCCCGGCTCAGAACATCGTGCGCACCGAATCGCTGGCGTTAGGCTCTGCGTCCTTTACGCCGCTTCAGGTGGCGCGGGGGTACTCGGTGATGGCTAACGGCGGCTTCCTGATTGACCCGTACTTCATCAGTAAAATCGAGAACGACCAGGGTGGCGTGCTGTTTGAAGCGAAGCCGAAAATTGCCTGCCCTGACTGCGATATTCCGGTCATTTACGGCAATACGCCAAAATCTGAGGTGATTGAAAACAAGGACATGGAAGACGTTGCCGTGTCTCAGGAGCAGACGAACCCTGTGTTGCCGCAGCCGCAGCTGGAACAGGCTAACCAGTCGCTGGTGGCGCAGAGCGGGGCGCAGGAGTATGCACCGCATGTCATCAACACGCCGCTGTCGTTCCTGATAAAGAGCGCGCTGAACACCAACATCTTCGGCGAACCTGGCTGGCAAGGGACCGGCTGGCGGGCAGGACGTGATTTACAGCGCCATGATATCGGCGGTAAAACGGGGACAACAAACAGCTCGAAAGATGCGTGGTTCTCCGGTTACGGCCCGGGCGTGGTGACGTCAGTCTGGATCGGTTTTGACGATCATCGCCGTGATTTAGGCCGCACCACGGCTTCAGGCGCGATTAAAGATCAGATTTCTGGCTACGAAGGCGGCGCGAAGAGTGCGCAACCGGCCTGGGATGCCTATATGAAATCCGTGCTGGAAGGCGTTCCGGAGCAGCCGCTGACACCACCACCGGGCGTGGTTACCGTCAATATCGACCGCAGCACCGGGCAGCTCGCCAATGGCGGCAATAGCCGTGCAGAGTATTTCATCGAGGGCACGCAGCCGACCACACAGGCGGTGCATGAGGTGGGTACAGAAATCATTGATAACGGCGAAACGCACGAGTTGTTCTAACGGGCAACGTAAAAACGGCAACCTCAGGTTGCCGTTTTTTTTGTTCTCTCATACGTTGCGGACATCAGGCTGTTATAACCGCCCCTGCCCCTTCAGCCATTCGCGTACCAGGAACAGCGCGCTCACGTTGCGGGCCTCGTTAAAGTCAGGGTCTTCAAGCAGGTCCATCATATGGGCCAACGGCCAGCGAACCTGTGGCAGTGGCTCCGGCTCGTCCCCTTCCAGCGATTCTGGATAGAGATCCTCAGCAACCACAATGTTCATTTTGCTGGAAAAATAGGAGGGTGCCATGCTCAGTTTTTTCAGGAACGTCAGTTCGTTCGCGCCAAAACCGACCTCTTCTTTCAGCTCGCGATTGGCCGCCTCAAAGACCGTTTCACCCGGATCGATGAGCCCTTTCGAGAACCCAAGTTCGTAAGATTCGGTTCCCACGGCATACTCGCGGATTAAGATCAGATGGTCGTCGACGACAGGAACAATCATCACCGCTTCGCGCGAAGAAGGGCGCATACGTTCGTAAACGCGACGCACACCGTTGCTGAACTCCAGATCCACACTTTCGACATTAAACAGGCGCGATTTTGCGACTGTTTCAACATTCAGAATGGTGGGTTTTTGTAGTGGTTTGCTCATCGTGATGGGGTCTTAGCAGTGGGAACTGGCTTTATTGTGCGATACGCCGCACGGTTTCGGCAATGTCAATTGTTCTGTATTTACATTTATGCAACGTAACAGGAATCAATCCTCAATTCAAAACAAATGTCAAGAAGTTGAAATGTTTCCAGGAATTTGCTGATATCGCGCCATAACAGGCTTTGCTATCATCATCGGTCACTGGGATGCGCTTCAGAATGCTCAAGTTCGACTCCATACTTGCCGATAGCCAACCACAGACTCTCATTCAATGTTAAAGGTGCTACTGACTACACCTGTAAGAAGATAAGTAAGATGGGGAAAGCATGAGCACCATTTTGATTGTTCTCGCTGCTATGCTGGCCGGCGCATTGGTTGCAGGGTGGGTATACAGGCGTCGCGTAAGGCGTCGTTACCGGCTGCCCTTTTTAAACGCCTTTGCCGGTGCGACGACGCGTAAACTGACGCAAGAAGAGCGCGATGCAGTAGAAAACTATCTCGAAACACTGAACCGTTCTCAGTTAACACCTGGGCCGACGGGGGCAACTGCTGCGCCGGTGGCGCTCAAGTTAAATGCGCAAAGTGACACAGTGCTCAGTGTGACGCGCTCCATCACCCGCTATGGCATCACCACAGACGATCCCAATAAATGGCGCTATTACCTGGATTCGGTTGAAGTGCATCTGCCCCCGTCCTGGGAGCAGTACATTAATGACGAAAACAGCGTAGAGCTGATCCATACCGATTCGTTGCCGCTGGTTATCTCACTCAACGGCCATACGTTGAATGAATATCTTCAGGAAGCCCCGCGTTTTGCGCTGGAACGCGCAAGCTCAACGCAGGCCTCCATTCGTGGCGAAGAGACAGAGCAGATCGAGCTGCTGAACATTCGCCAGGAGACGCATGAAGAGTACGCCCTGAGCCGCCCTGACGGGATTCGCGAAGCGATTCTGATCGTGGCCGCGTTCCTGCTCTTTTTCATCTGCCTGCTGACGCCGGATGTGTTTGTCCCATGGCTGGCTGGCGGTGCGGTGCTGTTGCTGGCAGCCGGGCTGTGGGGGCTCTTTGCCCCGCCGGCAAAAACCTCGCTACGTGAGATCCACTGCCTGCGCGGTACTCCTAAGCGCTGGGGTCTGTTCGGTGAGAGTGACCAGGAGCACCTCAATAATATCTCGCTTGGTATTATCGATCTTATCTACCCGCGCCACTGGCAGCCGTGGATTGCCCAGGATTTAGGGCAGAAAACCGATATCGATATCTACCTTGACCGCCATGTGGTGCGCCAGGGGCGCTTTTTATCCCTGCATGATGAAGTAAAAAATTTCCCGCTTCAGCACTGGTTACGCAGTGCGGTCATTGCCGGGGGGGCAGCGCTGGTGTTTATCATGCTTCTGCTGTTTGTCCCGCTGGATATGCCCATTAAATTTACCCTGTCATGGATAAAAGGGGCGCAAACCATTGAGGCAACCAGCGTCAACCAACTGGACGAGGCTGGCGTGCGGGTCGGTGATACGCTGCGCCTGAAGGGCACCGGGATGTGTAACATTCATACGCCTGGCGCATGGAATACGCGTCAGAGCTCGCCGTTCATGCCGTTCGATTGCTCGCAAATTATCTGGAATGACGCGCCTCCGCTGCCGCTGCCTGAATCTGAGGTTGTCAATAAAGCTACGTCGCTTACCCAGACGGTCAACCGCCAGCTGCACCCAAAACCCGATGACGACTCACGCGTGAGCCCTGCCCTGCGCTCGGCCATTCAGAAATCGGGGATGGTGCTTCTGGACGACTTTGGTGACATCGTTCTGAAAACACAGGATTTGTGTTCCGCTCAGGACGAATGCGTACGTCTCAAAAACGCCCTTGTGAACCTGGGTAACAGTAAAGACTGGGATTCGCTGGTGAAACGCGCGGAAGCGGGCCGGCTGGATGGCGTTAACGTGCTGCTGCGTCCGGTCAGCGCCGAGTCGCTGGATAATCTGGTCGCCACGTCAACCGCACCCTTCGTGATGCGCGAAACCACCCGCGCGGCGCAGGCGCTGAACAGCCCGGCACCGGGCGGCTTTGTGATCGTCAGTGATGAAGGGAGCGACCTGGTCGATCAGCCATACCCGCAGGTCGCACTTTATGACTACCCGGCTCAGGAACAGTGGGGCCAGTTCCAGCGCCTGGCGCAGATGTTGATGCAGACGCCGTTTAGCGCAGAAGGGATTGTGACGAGTATCTTTACCGATGCCAACGGCACGCGCCACATCGGCCTGCACCGCATGCCGGACAGCGCAGGCCTGTGGCGCTACATCGGCACCTCGCTGCTGATGATTGCGATGCTGGTATGCATTTGCTGGAACGGTTTTATGGCGCTGCGTCGCTATCAGCGCTCTCGTACCAGGCTTGCCGACATCCAGCAGTATTACGAAAATTGCCTTAACCCTAAGCTGATCCCCTCCTCTGAGAGCCTGATCTGATAACGTCGATGCGCGACAAGATGTGCTACCCTGTCGCGCACGTTTCTTCAGGCTGGAGTTCCCCCTTATGCATCTTGATATCGCCTGGCAGGAGGTTGATACCGTTCTGCTGGATATGGACGGCACGCTGCTCGATCTCGCCTTTGATAACTATTTCTGGCAAAAGCTGGTTCCGGAAACCTATGGTGAACAGCAGGGGATCTCCCCGGCAGAAGCGAAGGAATTCATTCGCTCGCAATATAGCGCGGTGCAGCATACGCTAAACTGGTACTGTCTTGACTACTGGAGCGAGCGCCTCGGTTTGGATATTTGTGCCATGACCACCGCCCAGGGCCCGCGCGCCGTACTGCGTGAGGATACCGTGCCTTTTCTGGATGCGCTGAAAGCGAGCGGCAAGCGCCGTATCTTGCTGACCAACGCCCATCCTCACAATCTGGCCGTGAAGCTGGAGCATACGGGTCTTGCTTCGCACCTTGATTTATTACTTTCCACCCACACATTTGGTTATCCGAAAGAGGATCAGCGGTTGTGGCATGCGGTGGCGGAAGAGACCGGTTTGCAGCCGGAACGCACGCTGTTTATTGATGACAGCGAGCCTATTCTGGATTCCGCGGCCAGGTTTGGCATTCGCTATTGTCTGGGCGTTACCAATCCTGACTCTGGCCTGGCTGAAAAAAGCTATCTGCGCCATCCGGGGCTGAACGACTATCGCCAGATGATCCCCTCACTGACCGTGAAGGAGAGGCCATGAAAGAAAAACCCTCTGAAGGGGTAAGACTGGATAAATGGCTGTGGGCGGCCCGTTTTTATAAAACGCGCGCCCTTGCCCGCGACATGATCGACGGCGGTAAAGTGCATTACAACGGCCAGCGCAGCAAACCGAGCAAGCTGGTCGAACTGAATGCCACCTTAACGCTGCGTCAGGGCAACGATGAACGTACCGTGGTGATTAAAGCCATTACTGAACAACGACGGCCCGCAACCGAAGCCGTCCTGCTGTATGAAGAGACGGCTGAGAGCATTGAAAAACGCGAGAAGACCGCGCTGGCGCGCAAAATGAATGCGCTGACAATGCCCCACCCGGACCGGCGTCCGGATAAAAAAGAGCGCCGCGATCTGATGAAATTTAAACACGGTGAGACCGAGTAACCCTCACCTGCACGAGAGACTATTATGGCCCAACACGACCAATTACACCGCTATCTGTTTGAACAATTCGCCGTGCGCGGCGAGCTGGTCACCGTATCCGAAACCTGGAAACAGATTCTGGAAAACCACAACTACCCGCTGCCGGTGAAAACCCTGTTGGGCGAACTGCTGGTTGCCACCAGCCTGCTGACTGCCACCCTGAAATTTGCCGGGGATATCACCGTGCAGTTGCAGGGTGATGGCCCTATGACCCTGGCGGTCATCAACGGTAATAACCAGCAGCAGATGCGCGGCGTGGCGCGCGTACAGGGCGATGTTCCTGAAAACGCGGACCTTAAAACGCTGGTGGGTAATGGCTATCTGGTCATCACCATCTCCCCGGAGGAAGGTGAGCGCTATCAGGGCGTGGTTGGCCTCGAAGGCGATACGCTGGCGGCCTGCCTGGAAGATTACTTCATGCGTTCAGAACAGCTGCCGACGCGTCTGTTCATCCGCACCGGTGAAGTAGACGGTCAGCCTGCTGCTGGCGGTATGCTGCTGCAGGTTCTGCCTGCGCAGGACGCGCAGACCAACGACTTCGAGCACCTCGCGACCCTGACGGAAACCGTCAAAGCAGAAGAGCTGTTCACCCTGTCGGCGACCGATGTCCTGTGGCGTCTTTATCACGAAGAAGAAGTGACGGTTTACGACCCACAGTCGGTGGAATTTAAGTGCACCTGTTCACGTGAACGCTGCGCTGGTGCGCTGAAGACGCTGCCGGATGAAGAGATCGACAGCATCATGGCGGAAGACGGCGAAATCGATATGCACTGTGACTACTGCGGTACGCACTACGTGTTCAATTCGATGGATATTGCTGAGATCCGCAACAACGCCTCCCCGGCGGATCCTCAGGTCCACTAAGCAAAGCCTGCCCTCACCTTGCCCTCTCCCTTTTGCGAGAGGGCAAAGTGCAAAAAAGCCCTCTCTGGCTGAATCGTTTTTAACACTGTAACTCTTACGTAATTTTCTTACGTGTATGCGATTACATTCACATTCCTTCCGATAAAATCACCAGCCATTAACCTTTTCGGAACATTTTCCCCAACCAAAAAGCGATTCCTGCGATAATCCGCCTGCCCTGTGACTGGAGTCGCAGCGTTTTCCGTTAGTAAGGGTTTTGTCCAGATGCGTAAATCTATGAGCCCCGTCGCGGTTAACAACCTCACAAAAACCCTACAATTTCAGACAGTACATATTGGCTAAGGAGCAGTGATATGCGTGTTACTGGTTTAACCCCGCAAGATCTCAAGGCTTATGGTATTCACGACGTCCAGGAAATCGTCTACAACCCCGATTACGATACGCTGTATCAGGAAGAGCTCAATCCAGCACTGGAAGGATACGAGCGAGGTGTGTTGACTAACCTTGGTGCTATCGCCGTCGATACCGGTATCTTTACCGGTCGTTCGCCGAAAGATAAATACATCGTCCGAGACGAGACCACCCGCGACACACTGTGGTGGGCTGATAAAGGCAAAGGGAAGAACGATAACAAACCGCTCTCTCCGGAAACCTGGCAGCATCTGAAAGGGCTCGTTACCCATCAACTTTCCGGCAAGCGTCTGTTTATCGTTGATGCTTTCTGCGGCGCTAACGCCGACACCCGTCTTTCCGTGCGGTTTATCACTGAAGTGGCCTGGCAGGCGCATTTCGTGAAAAACATGTTTATTCGTCCTGACGACAAAGAGCTGCAGGATTTCACCCCTGACTTCATCGTGATGAACGGGGCGAAATGCACGAACCCACAGTGGAAAGAGCAGGGTCTTAACTCCGAGAACTTCATCGCCTTCAACCTGACCGAGCGTATTCAACTGATCGGCGGTACCTGGTACGGCGGCGAAATGAAGAAAGGGATGTTCTCGGTGATGAACTATCTGCTGCCGCTGCGCGGTATCGCCTCCATGCATTGTTCGGCAAACGTCGGTGAAAAAGGGGATGTGGCGGTGTTCTTCGGCCTGTCCGGCACCGGTAAAACCACCCTTTCTACCGATCCGAAACGTCGTCTGATTGGCGATGACGAGCACGGCTGGGATGATGACGGCGTGTTTAACTTCGAAGGGGGCTGCTACGCGAAGACCATTCGCCTGTCTGAAGAAGCGGAGCCAGATATCTTCCATGCCATCCGCCGCGATGCGCTGCTGGAAAACGTCACCGTACGTGCCGATGGAACGATCGACTTCGACGATGCTTCGAAAACCGAAAACACCCGCGTGTCTTACCCTATCTACCACATCGACAACATCGTGAAGCCGGTGTCAAAAGCGGGCCACGCGACGAAGGTGATTTTCCTGACGGCAGATGCGTTCGGCGTGTTGCCTCCGGTATCCCGCCTGACCGCCAGCCAGACGCAGTACCACTTCCTGTCTGGTTTTACCGCCAAACTGGCCGGTACCGAGCGCGGCGTGACGGAGCCAACGCCAACCTTCTCCGCCTGCTTCGGCGCAGCGTTCCTGTCGCTGCACCCGACGCAGTACGCGGAAGTGCTGGTCAAACGCATGCAGGCGTCCGGTGCGCAGGCGTACCTGGTGAATACCGGCTGGAACGGCACCGGCAAACGTATCTCCATCAAAGATACCCGCGCCATTATCGACGCCATTCTGGATGGTTCACTCGATAACGCCGAAACCTTCACGCTGCCGATGTTTGATCTGGCAATCCCGACGGCGCTGCCGGGCGTAGAGACCCGTATTCTCGACCCACGCAATACCTACGGTTCACCGGAGCAGTGGCGTGAGAAAGCAGAATCGCTGGCGAAACTGTTTATTGAGAACTTCGAGAAGTATACCGATACCCCGACAGGTGAAGCGCTGGTGAGTGCGGGTCCGAAGCTGTAACAGCTGACCCGACCTGCAAAAAAAAAGGGTGGCTTTTGCCACCCTTTTTTAACTCTCTCTCACCTGCCCGCGCGTCACCGGCACCGGTAACCATGCGCGAATGCTTAAACCGCCCCGCTCACTGGTCCCAATCTCCAGCAAGCCGTTATGGTTATCCACAATACGCTGCACAATCGCCAGGCCTAAGCCGGTTCCGCTGGTACTGCGCGCGCTATCGCCCCGCACAAACGGCTGGAACAGATGCTTACGCTGCTCTGGCTTAATGCCCGGACCGTCATCTTCGACCTGGAACCAGGCGCGGTTGAGCTCAGACCCGCTGCTGACTTTAATCCAGCCATTGCCATAACGGGCCGCGTTAACCACCATATTGGCCACCGCACGTTTAATGGAAAGCGGGTGCATCCGCACCTGAATTTCTCCGGCCTGCAGGTCGGTATCGATTTCCCGCTCGTAGCCGCTTTCCGCCGCGACCACTTCACCGAGTACCGCATTCAGATCGGCCATCTCCATCGGCATCTCCTGCCCGGTACGCAGGTAGTCAATGAACTGCTCGATGATGGCGTTACACTCTTCGATGTCCTTGTTAATGGACTCCGCAAGATAACCATCCTCTTCGCCCATCATCTCCGTCGCCAGACGGATACGCGTGAGCGGCGTGCGCAGGTCATGACTCACGCCCGCCATCAGCAGCGTACGGTCGTCTGCCAGCTGCTTCACGCCGGCCGCCATATGGTTAAAGGCCCGCGTCACGGAACGCACTTCTGAGGCGCCGTACTCACGCAGTGGCGGAGGAATAATCCCTTTACCGACCTGCAGCGCAGCGTGCTCCAGGTCGACCAACGGTCGGTTCTGTATACGAATAAACAGCCACGCGCCGCCTATCGCCAGCAGCATAATGGCAAGGGTGTAGCGGAACAGCGGTGAGAAGTCACCCTGGTGAATTTCGGTCAGCGGGACGCGCACCCAGATATTGGGTGACAGCCAGGTTTTCAGCCAGACGACCGGCGAGCTTTTGTTGACCTCAACGCGCACTTCCGTCGGGCCACCTAACTGCTGCGCCATCTGCTGGCTGAGGAACTCATAATGCTGCGCCCAGCGCAGGCCAGCGTCTTCTGCCGCTTCGTTGGAGTAAAGCGAAATACCCAGCTCACGGTAGATTTCACGGCGAAACGCCGGGGGAACAACTAACTGCGTGCCGTCCTCCAGTTGCAGTTTATCGGTCATCAGCATTCGCACTTCGTATGCCAGAACCTTATTGAACTGCTGGAGGCTCGGCAGGATCGCAAAGTTCAGCACCACCAGATAGGTTGTCACCAGGCTGACGAACAGCAGGGTGACAATCAGTAACAGCGTACGGGCAAATGAGCTTCGCGGAGAGAAGCGCATTCGCCTCATGCTTTAGCGCCGTCCGGGACAAACACGTAGCCCAGACCCCATACGGTCTGAATATAACGAGGATGCGCCGGATCTTCTTCCACCATGCGGCGCAGACGGGAGATCTGCACGTCAATGGAACGTTCCATTGCGGAGTATTCACGGCCGCGCGCCAGGTTCATCAGCTTGTCACGTGAAAGCGGCTCACGCGGGTGGCTGACCAGCGCTTTCAGCACCGCGAACTCACCGCTGGTGAGCGGCATAGGTTCATCTTCACGGAACATCTCACGGGTACCGAGATTCAGCTTGAACTTACCAAACGCAATCACCGCTTCTTCCTGCGACGGTGCGCCAGGCAGTTCGTTCGCCTGACGGCGCAGCACGGCGCGAATACGGGCCAGTAGTTCACGCGGGTTGAACGGTTTTGGAATGTAGTCGTCAGCGCCGATTTCCAGACCAACGATGCGGTCAACCTCTTCCCCTTTCGCCGTCACCATAATGATCGGCATAGGGTTGCTCTGGCTACGCAGACGGCGGCAGATGGAAAGCCCGTCTTCACCAGGCAGCATCAGGTCGAGTACCATAAGATGGAATGATTCGCGGGTCAGCAGACGGTCCATCTGCTCAGCGTTGGCCACGCTACGAACCTGGAAGCCCTGCTCGGTCAGATAACGCTCAAGCAGCGCACGCAGGCGCATGTCGTCATCCACGACCAGAATTTTGTAGTTCTCTTGCATTGTGTGTACTCCCAAAGGTTCGGATAGTCTAATAACAGCGTATTCTAAAAAAGTGCACGTGTTCGACCAGCTAATTCTGGTATAAATTCTAGTCGAAATTGTTACAAAGCATATTTAACAGCAGCTTATCTGCACATTTCATCACATAAATCATTATTAACGTTGTCTGTTAGACTACGTGATACGTAATGTGCGCAAAGAATGCAATGATGTCGAGTCTTAAGGTCACCCCATGAAAACGCCCCTGATCACCCGCGAAGGGTATGAGAAACTCAAAAAAGAGATGGATTACCTGTGGCGCGAAGAGCGTCCTGAAGTGACCAAAAAAGTGACCTGGGCCGCAAGCCTGGGCGATCGCAGTGAAAATGCTGACTACCAGTACAACAAAAAACGGTTACGTGAAATCGACCGCCGGGTCCGCTATCTGACCAAATGCCTTGAGAACCTCAAAATAGTGGATTACTCCCCACAGCAGGAAGGCAAAGTGTTTTTCGGCGCGTGGGTCGAGATTGAGAACGACGATGGCGACACCCTGCGTTTTCGTATCGTCGGCTATGACGAAATTTTTGGTCGTAAGGATTACATCTCTATCGACTCACCAATGGCCCGTGCGCTGCTGAAAAAGGAAGTGGGCGATTTGGCCGTCGTGCAGACCCCTGGCGGCGAAGCCAGCTGGTACGTCAACGAAATTACGTACGTTAAATAGTCCGAGAGCGCCCTCCGCGGCTGGCATTTTGCCGTGTCAGCCCGTATAACTATCCCCTGATTTTTTCGACTCAACAGATGATAAAGCCATGATGAAAGATTCGCTCTGCCGCATTATTGCGGGTGAACTTCAGGCCAGAGCCGAACAGGTAGAAGCTGCCGTTCGCCTGCTTGATGAAGGGAACACCGTGCCGTTTATTGCACGTTATCGTAAGGAAGTCACCGGCGGTCTGGATGACACGCAGCTGCGTAACCTGGAGACCCGTCTCGGTTACCTGCGTGAACTGGAAGACCGTCGTCAGGCGATCCTCAAATCCATCGGCGAACAGGGAAAACTGACCAGCGAGCTGGAAACCGCAATCAACGGCACCCTGAGCAAAACCGAACTCGAAGACCTTTATCTGCCGTACAAACCGAAGCGCCGCACCCGTGGACAGATTGCCATTGAGGCAGGCCTGGAGCCGCTGGCCGAACTGCTGTGGAACGAACCGTCCCACGACCCGGAAACCGAAGCCGCGAAGTTTATCGATGCCGATAAAGGGGTCGCAGACACCAAAGCCGCACTCGACGGCGCGCGCTATATTCTGATGGAGCGTTTCTCCGAAGATGCCGCCCTGCTCGCGAAAGTGCGTGACTATCTGTGGAAAAACGCCCACATCGTCTCTACCGTGGTCAGCGGGAAAGAGGAAGAAGGCGCCAAGTTCCGCGATTATTTCGATCATCACGAACCCATCTCTACCACCCCTTCACACCGCGCGCTGGCGATGTTCCGCGGCCGCAACGAAGGCGTGCTCCAGCTCTCCCTGAATGCCGATCCACAGTTTGACGAGCCACCAAAAGAGAGCCACTGCGAGCAGATCATTATCGACCACCTCGGCCTTCGCCTGAACAACGCGCCGGCAGACAGCTGGCGCAAAGGCGTGGTGAGCTGGACGTGGCGCATCAAGGTGCTAATGCACCTCGAAACCGAACTGATGGGCACCGTGCGTGAACGCGCCGAAGACGAAGCAATCAACGTCTTCGCCCGTAACCTGCACGACCTGCTGATGGCCGCACCTGCCGGCCTGCGCGCCACCATGGGTCTCGATCCGGGTCTGCGTACCGGCGTAAAAGTGGCCGTGGTTGACGGTACCGGCAAGCTGGTGGCTACCGACACCATTTATCCGCATACCGGCCAGGCGGCGAAGGCTGCCGTCGTGGTTGCGGCGCTGTGCGAGAAATACAACGTGGAGCTGGTAGCCATCGGCAACGGTACGGCCTCCCGTGAAACCGAGCGTTTCTACCTCGACGTGCAGAAACAGTTCCCGAAAGTCACCGCACAGAAAGTGATTGTCAGCGAGGCGGGCGCTTCCGTCTATTCGGCGTCTGAACTGGCCGCCCTGGAGTTCCCGGACCTGGACGTTTCCCTGCGCGGTGCGGTTTCTATCGCCCGTCGTCTGCAGGATCCGCTGGCGGAGCTGGTTAAGATCGACCCGAAATCCATCGGCGTCGGCCAGTATCAGCATGACGTGAGCCAGACTCAGCTGGCCCGTAAGCTGGATGCGGTCGTGGAAGACTGCGTAAACGCCGTCGGCGTTGACCTGAACACGGCCTCTGTTCCCCTGCTGACCCGCGTGGCGGGCTTAACCCGCATGATGGCGCAAAACATCGTTGCCTGGCGTGATGAAAACGGCCAGTTCCAGAACCGCCAGCAGTTGCTGAAGGTGAGCCGTCTGGGGCCAAAAGCGTTTGAGCAGTGTGCGGGCTTCCTGCGCATCAACCACGGCGATAACCCGCTGGATGCCTCAACCGTTCACCCGGAAGCGTACCCGGTAGTGGAACGCATTCTGGCCGCAACCCAGCAGGCGCTGAAAGACCTGATGGGCGACAGCAGCGCGCTGCGCAACCTGAAGGCGGTCGATTTTACCGACGAACAGTTCGGGGTGCCGACGGTCACGGACATCATCAAAGAGCTGGAAAAACCGGGCCGCGATCCGCGTCCTGAGTTTAAAACCGCGACCTTCGCCGACGGCGTTGAAACCATGAATGATCTGCTTCCGGGCATGGTACTCGAAGGGGCGGTCACTAACGTCACCAACTTTGGCGCGTTTGTCGATATCGGCGTGCACCAGGACGGTCTGGTCCACATCTCTTCCCTTGCCGATAAATTCGTTGAAGATCCGCATACCGTGGTCAAAGCGGGCGACATTGTGAAGGTGAAGGTGATGGAAGTGGATCTGCAGCGTAAGCGTATCGCCCTGACGATGCGTCTGGACGAGCAGCCAGGTGAAACCAACGCGCGCCGCGGCAGTAACGGCGGCGGTCGCGAGCAGCAGCGCCCGGCGGCAAAAGCGGCGAAGCCACGCGGACGTGACGCCCAGCCTGCGGGCAACAGCGCCATGATGGATGCACTGGCGGCAGCAATGGGTAAGAAACGCTAACCGCATAAAAAAGGCCCGGTGATACGTCACTCATCGGGCCGTTATCCCGCCGAAATTAATTGTAAAATATGAAACCGGTTGTATATCTATATTTCAACTATCAGTGATCACACTATTAACAAATAAGCCGTTCCTCTCCCTGCCGCAGAATCAGTAAATATTGAGCAAGGTCAAACAGGCCGTAAATTAATACCGCAAACAACATTCCGTCACAGTTTTATTATTGCTGATAAAAACTATTCTCATTATCATCCCATAGTAGATATTTTAACCTCTCGTGGAATCAGGCATTATGCAATTCACTCCAGACAGTGCATGGAAAATTACCGGTTTTACCCACGAAATTAGCCCAGCCTATCGACAAAAGCTGCTGTCGCTGGGCATGCTGCCCGGCTCGTCATTTCAGGTCGTGCGCGTCGCCCCGTTAGGTGATCCGGTGCATATCGAAACCCGACGCGTAAATCTGGTATTGCGTAAAAAAGATCTCGCATTAATAGAAGTCGAAGCCTTATCCCGATAACAAGCCAGCGGTTTCAGTGAGTCCAGAAAAATGAAAAAATTAACTATTGGCTTAATTGGCAATCCTAACTCCGGCAAGACAACGCTATTTAACCAGCTCACGGGTGCGCGCCAGCGCGTCGGTAACTGGGCTGGCGTAACGGTTGAACGTAAAGAAGGCCTGTTCTCAACAACAGATCACCAGGTCACGCTGGTTGACCTGCCCGGCACGTACTCCTTAACCACGATCTCCTCGCAAACTTCGCTCGATGAGCAGATTGCCTGCCACTATATTCTTAGCGGCGACGCGGATCTGCTCATCAACGTGGTTGATGCCTCAAACCTTGAGCGTAACCTCTACCTGACGCTGCAGCTGCTGGAGCTGGGCATTCCCTGCATCGTGGCGCTCAACATGCTCGACATTGCAGAGAAACAGAAACTGCGTATCGACGTCGATGCCCTCTCCGCACGGCTGGGGTGCCCGGTCGTTCCGCTGGTGTCGACGCGCGCCCGCGGTATTGATGCCCTGAAACTGGCTATCGATCGCCACGCGGGAAATCGTAACGTTGAGCTGGTGCACTACGCCCAGCCGCTCCTGCGCGAAGCGGATCTGCTGGCGCAAGAGATGGACAAAAGCATGCCCGCGAAACAGCGCCTGTGGCTCGGCCTGCAAATGCTGGAAGGGGATATCTACAGCCGCGCCTATGCTGGTCATGCGGCAGATAAACTGGACGTGGTCCTCGCCCGTCTGAGCGACGAGCTGGATGACCCGGCCCTGCATATCGCTGATGCTCGCTATCAGGCCATCGCCGCGATTTGCGACGTGGTCAGTAACGCCCTGACGGCGGAACCGAGCCGCTTCACCGCGGCCGTGGATAAGGTTGTGCTTAACCGCTTCCTCGGTTTGCCGGTCTTCTTGCTGGTGATGTACCTGATGTTCTTGCTCGCCATTAACATTGGTGGCGCACTCCAGCCGATTTTCGATGCCGGTTCCGTTGCTATCTTTGTTCATGGCATTCAGTGGGTGGGTTACACCCTGCATTTCCCGGAATGGCTGACCATCTTCCTTGCCCAGGGGATTGGCGGTGGTATCAACACCGTACTGCCTCTGGTGCCGCAAATCGGCATGATGTATCTGTTCCTCTCCTTCCTTGAGGATTCCGGTTACATGGCGCGCGCCGCCTTCGTCATGGATCGCCTGATGCAGGCGCTCGGTCTGCCAGGCAAATCCTTCGTGCCGCTGATCGTGGGCTTCGGCTGTAACGTGCCCTCGGTTATGGGTGCCCGTACGCTGGATGCGCCGCGTGAACGTCTGATGACCATTATGATGGCACCGTTTATGTCCTGCGGTGCGCGACTGGCTATCTTCGCGGTCTTTGCCGCGGCCTTCTTTGGGCAGCAGGGGGCGCTGGCGGTCTTCTCGCTGTACGTGCTGGGTATCGTCATGGCCATTCTCACGGGGCTGATGCTGAAACACACCATCATGCGCGGCGAAGCGTCGCCGTTCGTTATGGAACTGCCGGTCTACCACGTCCCCCATCTTAAAAGCCTGGTGATCCAGACCTGGCAGCGCCTGAAAGGCTTCGTCCTGCGTGCCGGTAAAGTGATTGTTATCGTGAGTATTTTCCTGAGCGCGCTGAACAGCTTCACCCTGAGCGGACAGGCTGCGGATAACATCAACGACTCCGCCCTCGCCTCCGTCAGCCGCGTCATAACCCCGGTCTTCAAACCGATCGGCGTCCATGACGATAACTGGCAGGCGACCGTCGGTCTGTTCACCGGTGCGATGGCGAAAGAGGTGGTCGTCGGGACCCTGAATACGCTTTACACCGCGGAGAACATCCAGGAGCAAGCGTTCAATCCGGCAGAGTTTCATCTCGGTAACGAACTGCTGGGTGCCGTCGAAGAGACATGGCAGAGCCTGAAAGACACCTTCAGTCTGAGCGTGCTGGCGAACCCTATCGAGGCCAGTAAAGGTGACGGCGAAATGGCAACGGGTGCCATGGGCGTGATGAGCGAGAAATTTGGTAGCGCCTCTGCGGCCTACAGCTACCTCATCTTTGTTCTGCTCTATATTCCGTGCATCTCCGTCATGGGCGCGATTGCCCGCGAGTCCAGCCGTGGCTGGATGGGCTTCTCCATTCTGTGGGGGCTCAACATCGCTTACTCGCTGGCGACGCTCTTTTATCAGACCGTTAACTTTAGCCAGCACCCGCGGTATAGCCTGGTGTGCATCCTGGCGGTTGTGCTGTTTAACGTGCTCGTTCTCGGCCTGCTACGCCGGGCACGCAGCCGGGTTGATATCAACCTGCTGGCAAACCGCAAAACGGCTGCCACCTGCTGCAACAGCCCGGCGGGCGACTGTCACTAAGGGGTAAGCCATGGCATCGTTGATTCAGGTACGTGACCTGCTGGCGTTACAAGGGCGAATGGAGGCGAAACAGCTAAGCCTCACCCTGCATACGCCGCAGCCGATGATCGATGCCATGCTGGAAAGACTGGAAGCCATGGGAAAAGCGGTGCGTATTCAGGAAGAGGCGGAGGGCTGCCTGTCCGGCAGTTGTAAAAGCTGCCCGGAAGGAAAAGCCTGCCTCAGAGAGTGGTGGGCACTGCGCGCATAAAGCCGGGCATCGCTGCCCGGCATTATCGTATTACTTATAGACGTCCGCCGTTGCGCGCACGTTTTTGGTCTGTTTTTCTGCACTGGTGACGACGTAGTACTTCCCACCCAGCTCATCCGCTTTCTTAGACAGCTCTTTTTTGGCGTCCATCGGCGCGGTCGTGTCAGACGTAGAAATCTCACCAACTTTGGTCAGATTCATCCCGGCAACTTTATCTTTTTCCAGCTCTTGTGCCGCAAAGGCGCCAAATGAAAGTGACCCAATAACCAGAGAAGTGACGATACCTGTAACAAGTTTCATAGCCTGACTCTCCATAGGATTGTTGTTTTGATTATCGTAGGCAGAACAACCGCAACGACATCTGGAGTATGGTTGCGGTGTGAAACTTTTTCCAGGCTGGATAGAAAATAATCAGTCTAAACGTTGACTTAACGCAACGAGCGCTGAACAAAACTCCGCCGGATGAGAGATAAACGGCGCATGCGCGGCTTTGTTTATCACCAGAGACTCACTTTGTGGCCAGAGTGAATCCAGCACTGGAACCACTTTGCGCGGCACCAGCCCGTCGAGGTAGCCGTAGATACGCAGGTGCGGCATCGCCAGCGCGGCCAGCGGCTCACGCAAATCGACGGTTTTGAGGATCTCAAGCCCCCCGTTAAGCACCTCAACGTCCGGCATCGGCAGGGAAAGCACGGTCTGCTTCAGCGCTCTGGCATCCTGACGCGCGGTGTCGGTTCCCATTGTCTGCAGGGCCAGGAAACGCTCAACGGTCCGCTGGAAGTCTTCGCTCAACTGTTTCTGGAACCCGGCAAGCACATCCGGTTTTATGCCCGGCCAGTCGTCCTTTGCACTAAAGCACGGTGACGAGGCTACCGTGACCAGCGCACGCACGCGCTCGGGATGGGTCAACGCAATATGGCTCGCCACCAGCCCGCCCAGGCTCCAGCCCAGCCAGATGGCGTGTTGCGGCGCAGCGTCCAGCACCTGCTGCGCCATCTCCTCGACCGACATTGCCCCAAAGCCGCGGCTGCGGCCAAAGCCCGGTAAATCCACCAGATGCAGGGTAAATTGCGAGGCGAGTTCCCCGGTTATGCAATTCCATACTTCGGCATTCAGGCCCCATCCGTGCAGCAGCACAAGATGGCAATTTCCCGTCCCTACGGTCTGCCACCACAGCGTCTTCATCAGTTACTGTTCTCTTTTTTCACATGGAGGTTGCACATGTTAACAGTGCCTGGCTTGTGCTGGCTATGCCGGATGCCGCTTGCCCTCAGCGCATGGGGCGTCTGCTCCGTTTGCACCCGCTCGCTGAAAAGGCAGGCGATGACGTGTCCGCAGTGTGGGCTAAATGCCACCGGGCGAGACGTTCCCTGCGGCCGCTGCCTGAAAAAAGCGCCGCCGTGGTGTGCCCTGGTGGCTGTGGATGATTATGTTGCGCCGTTAAGCGGCCTTATACATGCGCTGAAGTTTGCCGGCCAGAGTGTGCTGGCGCGTCCCCTCGCCCGCCTGTTACTGCTGGCCGTTTTACAGGCGCGACGCACCCGCGGCCTGCCGAACATCGACATGGTGGTCAACGTGCCTTTATACCGTCGCCGACACTGGCGACGCGGCTACAACCAAAGTGACCTGCTTTGCCGCCCGCTCGCGCGATGGCTCGGTTGCCGTTACGACGCACGTGCGCTCAAACGCGTCCATAATACGGCCATCCAGCATCAGCTCACGGCCCGGCTTCGCAAAAGGAACCTCAAAAATGCCTTTCGTCTTGAATTCCCGGTCAAAGGCCTCCATATCGCGATTGTGGATGATGTCGTCACCACAGGCAGTACCGTTGCTGAACTTTCCCGACTGCTTTTGCAAAGCGGCGCCGCGTCGGTTCAGGTATGGTGTCTGTGCCGTACCTTGTAGCCCTTCTTCAATGGGCGTATGATTATACCCAGGTAATTTAGTCAACTATTAGGCCAAAGCTATGATCCGTATTTCCGATTCTGCACAAGCGCACTTTGCCAAACTGCTGGCAAATCAGGAAGAAGGGACGCAGATCCGCGTGTTTGTGATCAATCCAGGCACTCCGAATGCAGAATGTGGTGTCTCTTATTGTCCTCCGGACGCAGTGGAAGCGACTGACACTGCCCTTAAATTTGAACAGCTCACGGCTTACGTTGATGAGCTGAGCGCACCGTATCTTGAAGATGCGGAGATCGACTTCGTCACCGATCAGCTGGGTTCTCAGCTGACCCTGAAAGCGCCAAACGCCAAAATGCGTAAAGTGTCTGACGATGCCCCACTGATGGAGCGCGTCGAGTACCTGCTGCAGTCTCAGATCAACCCACAGCTGGCGGGCCACGGCGGTCGTGTTTCCCTGATGGAAATCACTGAAGACGGCCTGGCGATCCTGCAATTCGGTGGCGGTTGTAACGGTTGTTCAATGGTTGATGTCACGCTGAAAGAAGGGATCGAGAAGCAGCTGCTGAACGAATTCCCGGAACTGAAAGGTGTGCGCGATCTGACCGAACACCAGCGCGGCGAGCACTCTTACTACTAAGCGTCCGCCTGCTTTTGCCCGGTGGCGCTATGCTTACCGGGCCTGTTTTCCCCTCCCTGCCTTGCCTCCCCATATGTTGACCTGCGTCTCATAATTCAAATTTAGCCCCCCAGGGTGATTCTCAACCACGACATGTTACCCGTATCATTCTCGTGGGCACTAAGCACCTTCATAACAGCCGACTAAACTTAATAGTTTCCAAGGCAACAGTATTAGTGCCGTTAACACTCTGTTCCCAGTTGGGACAATCGGAATTTGTCGTTGAAACAATGACGTTACCCATAACAATTCAAAGGCCAGGTAAATCATGCCATTAGTCATCGTTGCTATCGGTGTTGTGTTATTACTGCTCTTGATGATCCGTTTCAAAATGAACGGGTTTATCGCTCTGGTTCTGGTGGCACTTGCAGTCGGTCTGATGCAAGGGATGCCGCTGGTGAAAGTCATCAGCTCCATTAAAGCCGGTGTCGGCGGCACGCTCGGTAGCCTGGCACTGATCATGGGCTTCGGCGCTATGCTCGGCAAAATGCTGGCAGACTGTGGGGGCGCCCAGCGTATTGCCACCACGCTGATTGCCAAATTTGGTAAGAAGAATATCCAGTGGGCGGTTGTGTTAACCGGGTTTACCGTCGGTTTCGCACTGTTCTATGAAGTGGGCTTCGTGCTGATGCTGCCACTGGTGTTCACCATCGCAGCGGCAGCGAACATTCCACTGCTGTATGTCGGTGTACCGATGGCCGCCGCGCTGTCCGTTACGCACGGTTTCCTGCCACCACACCCGGGTCCAACCGCGATCGCCACCATCTTCCATGCCGATATGGGTAAAACCCTGCTGTTCGGTACGATTCTGGCAATCCCGACGGTGATCCTGGCCGGCCCGGTTTATGCCCGCTTCCTGAAAGGGATTGATAAGCCTATCCCGGAAGGTCTGTACAGCGCGAAAACCTTCACGGAAGAAGAGATGCCTGGTTTTGGCGTCAGCGTCTGGACCTCTCTGGTGCCGGTCATCCTGATGGCGATGCGTGCCGTGGCGGAAATGATCCTGCCAAAAGGCCACCCGTTCCTGTCCGTTGCCGAGTTCCTGGGCGACCCGGTGATGGCGACGCTGATTGCGGTGCTGATTGCGATGTTCACCTTCGGCCTGAACCGTGGTCGTTCAATGGATCAGATTAACGATACGCTGACCTCTTCCATCAAAATCATTGCCATGATGCTGCTGATTATCGGTGGTGGCGGTGCGTTCAAGCAGGTGCTGGTCGACAGCGGCGTGGATAAATACATCGCGGCCATGATGCATGAAACCAATGTGTCACCGCTGCTGATGGCGTGGTCTATCGCTGCGGTGCTGCGTATCGCGCTCGGCTCTGCAACCGTTGCAGCAATCACCGCCGGTGGTATCGTTGCACCGCTGATTGCGACGACGGGCGTGAGCCCTGAGCTGATGGTTATCGCGGTAGGTTCCGGTAGCGTGATTTTCTCTCACGTGAACGATCCGGGCTTCTGGCTGTTCAAGGAATATTTCAACCTGACTATCGGTGAAACCATCAAGTCCTGGTCTGCACTGGAAACCATTATTTCGGTGTGTGGTCTGGTCGGGGTTCTGCTGTTGAACATGGTTATCTGATATCAAAAAGCCGGGTAGCTTGCGCTTACCCGGCTTTCTTCTCTCTGCGAGACTACCGCGTTTTACCCACCGCTTTTCTGCGCTTATCCAAATCCTTAATCAGCCTGTTCACCCCGTCATCGGCAAACATCTTCTCAAGCGTGATGGACAATTTGCGACGCCAGTTCTTGTACTGATAGCTGGTGCCCGGAATGTTTACCGGCTCCGCCATATCAATCCAGTCTTCCGGCTGCAGACCCAGCAGGGCACTGTTGCTGTCGGCAATATAGCGCTGCAATCCGCGGTTGAGCGTAGGCGTCATCGACATCAGTGATGCCTTATGCCCGGCGCGTTTCGGCAGGCAGCCATGCTTGTGTAACGCATCAAGCAACCCTTGCTTCGCCAGCTCGCGATCCTGATACAGCCCACGTAAGACCTCTTCATCCGGATACAGACCCAGCGTTTTACCGAGTGTCAGATCGCCGCTTTCCCAATAGCCACGAAGCGTAGGAAGGTCATGCGTCGTCGCGACTGCCATTGACTGTTCAGGGTACGCTTTCGGCGCGCGGAAGGTTTTCTCATGGTCGTTTTCAAAATAGAGCACTTTATAGGAGTAAACACCGCTGTCGCGGAGCTTACTGACAATCTCAACCGGCACGGTACCGAGATCTTCGCCGATCACCATGCACTGATGACGTTTACTCTCCAGCGCCAGGATCGAGAGCAGATCGTCAACCGGATACTGTACATACGCGCCGTGGTCAGCCGTTTCACCATAAGGGATCCACCACAGACGCAGGACGGACATCACGTGGTCAATTCGCAGCGCGCCGCAGTTTTGCATGTTGGCGCGCAGCAGGTCGATAAACGGCTCGTAAGCCCGCGCAGCCATGACGTGCGGATCCATCGGCGGCAAACCCCAGTTCTGGCCGAGGGGACCAAGAATATCCGGCGGTGCGCCCACGGAGGCCTTCAGGCAATAAAGCTCACGGTCACACCAGGTTTCCGCCCCGCCTTCCGCCACGCCAACGGCCAGATCGCGGTACAGGCCAATCGGCATTTTATAGCCCTGGCTCACCTGCCAGCAGGCGGCAAACTGGCTGTAAGCCAGCCACTGCAGCCAGAGGAAGAAATCCACCTCGTCAGCATATTTTTTGCAGAACGCCTGCACTTCGGGCGTATCGACAGATTGATACGCTTCCGGCCATACCGGCCAGCCCCAGCGCATTTCGTCCTCTTTTACCTGATAAGCGTGCAAGGCATCGAACGCCGCCTGCCAGTAAAGGCTCTCGCCTTCCTGGGCCACAAACTGGCGGAAAGCCGACATCTGCTCGTCATCACGCTGCGAAAAACCTTTCCACGCCAGACGTAACGCGGCCATTTTCAGTGCGGTGACGGTGGCATAGTCTACCCAGTCCGTCTCGCGCGCCTGCTTCAGCGCCTGCTGAGTGGTCGTGAGGTTCCACCACGCCTGCGCCTCTTTGCTGCTTTTGAAATCGTCTAAGGCATTCACGTCAATGTAAATCACGTTCAGCCAGCGACGGGATGACGGGCTGTACGGACTGGCACTTTCCGGGTTCGCCGGATAGAGCGCATGAATGGGGTTGAGGCCGATAAACGCACCGCCACGCTCGCCCACATCCGCCAGCATCTTTTTCAGGTCGCCAAAATCGCCGATACCCCAGTTGCTGTCAGAGCGCAGCGTGTAGAGCTGTACGCAGGCCCCCCACAGCTTTTTACCCTCGAGCAACGCCTGCGGCTCATAGCAGCGTTTTGGCGCAACAATCACCCGACAATGAAAACGCTGGTCGTCCTGCGTGAGGGTTAACGTGTGATAGCCCTCCGGCAGTTTTGCCGGAAGGTTAAGCGCTTTGCCACCGGTGGCGTGGCCTTTGTGCTGTTGCCCCTCTTCGGTCGTGAGCAGCCAGCTAAATTCGCCGCGCCCGTTTACCGTAAGCGGCATCTTTTTACCGGCGGTAAACACCTTCACGTTCGGCACCGGCGCAACCGACGCTTTCGCGTCGGTCTTGTGCATGGCATCCAGCAAACGTCTTTTGGTGTCGGCGCCAATAGACTGTGGTTTGCCGTGAGCATTAATGTAACTGAGGCTGATCCCCGCCGCCTGCGCGGCACTGTCCAGACGTTTACTCTCCATCGCGCTTCCTTAGCGTTTTGCCTGCCAGATACGAGCCTGATAATCACGGATTGAGCGGTCAGAACTGAACATCCCGCAGCGGGCGGTGTTCAGAATGCAAGCCCGGGTCCACGCTTCCTGGTCGCGATACAGCACGTCGACCTGTTTTTGCGCGTCCACATAGGCCGTAAAATCCGCCATGACCAGATACGGGTCACCGCCGTGTTTGTCCATGCTGTGCAGCATCTGGTCAAAGGCATGTTTATCGCCGTCACTGTACTTGCCGCTTTCCAGCTCTTTCAGAACCGCATCAAGAACTTTGTCTTTCTTACGCCATTTCACCGGGTCGTAACCTTTGGCCTTGAGGGCTTTCACTTCTTCGACGGTATGGCCGAAGATAAAGATGTTCTCTTCCCCCACCTTTTCGGCGATCTCGACGTTCGCGCCGTCGAGCGTACCGACGGTCAGCGCACCGTTCAGCGCCAGCTTCATGTTGCCGGTACCGGAAGCTTCTTTCCCTGCCGTGGAGATCTGCTCGGAGATATCCGCCGCCGGGATCAGCATCTCAGCTGCAGAGACGCAGTAGTCCGGCAGGAACACCACCTTCAGCTTGTCACCCACTTTCGGATCGTTATTGATGGCCGCGGCCACTTTATTAATGGCGAGGATAATGTTTTTCGCCAGGTAGTAGCCCGGTGCGGCTTTCGCCCCAAACAGGAACACGCGCGGTACGCGGTCAGCCTGCGGGTTCTCGCGGATCTCTTTATACAGCGCCAGAATGTGCAGCAGGTTCAGGTGCTGGCGTTTGTACTCATGCAGACGTTTGATCTGAATATCGAAAATGGCGTTCGGGTTGATCTCAATGCCGGTACGCGCTTTGACAAAATGCGCCAGACGCACTTTGTTTTCGAGCTTAATGGCGCGGTACTGCTCGCAGAATGCCGCGTCGTCGGCATACTTTTCCAGATTGATAAGCTGGTCCAGATCGTTGGCCCACTCTTTCTTCAGGGTTTTGTCCAGCAGGCTGGCCAGCAGCGGGTTGCACTGCTTAATCCAGCGACGCGGCGTGATGCCGTTGGTCACGTTATGGAATTTGGTCGGCCACAGCTGGTGGTATTCCGGGAACAGGTCTTTCACCACCAGATCCGAGTGCAGCGCCGCCACACCGTTCACCGCAAAACCGCTCACCACGCACATGTTCGCCATGCGCACCTGTTTGTCATGTACCACAGCCAGCTTCGCCCACACCGCTTTGTCGCCCGGCCAGGTTTTATCCACTTGCTTTTTAAACGCGTCGTTAATCTTGTTGATGATCTGCATATGACGCGGCAGCAGGGCTTTCACCAGCTTCTCATCCCAGCACTCCAGCGCTTCAGGCATCAGGGTGTGGTTGGTGTAGGCAAACGTACGGCTGGTGATCGCCCACGCGTCATCCCAGCTCAGCTGGCGCTCGTCAATCAGCACGCGCAGCAGTTCAGGAATCGCAATCGTCGGGTGCGTATCGTTAAGCTGGATCACTTCGAAGTCCGGCAGCTGCGCCAGCTTGCGGCCCGCCAGGTGATGACGACGCAGAATATCCGCAATGGAACAGGCACACTGGAAGTACTGCTGCATCAGACGCAGTTTCTTGCCCGCCAGATGGTTGTCGTTCGGGTAAAGGACTTTGGTCAGTTTCTCGGCGTCAATCCCCTGCTGCTCGGCACGCAGGAAATCGCCGTCGTTGAATTTGGTCAGGTTGAAGGGATGAGCGTGCTTTGCCTGCCACAGACGCAGCGGTTGCGCCACGCCGTTACGGTAGCCCAGCACCGGCAGATCCCAGGCTTCGCCGGTCAGGGTAAACGCAGGCTCCCACAGCCCCTGCTTCGTGACTTTACCACCAATGCCCACCTGCACATCAAGCTGTGCATTGTGGCGGAACCAGGGGTAAGTATTGCGGTGCCAGTCATCCGGTGCTTCCATCTGATGACCATCAGCAAACGACTGACGGAACAGGCCGTACTGGTAGTTCAGACCGTAGCCAATGGCCGACTGACCGACGGTGGCCATCGAGTCAAGGAAACAGGCCGCCAGACGTCCCAGACCACCGTTACCCAGCGCCGGGTCAATCTCTTCTTCCAGCAGGTCAGTCAGGTTAATGTCATGCTCTTTCAGCACATCACCCACCTCCTGATACCAGCCGAGGTTCAGCAGGTTGTTACCTGTCAGACGGCCAATCAGGAACTCCATTGAGATGTAGTTAACGTGGCGCTGGTCTTTCGTCGGTTTTGCCAACGGTTGAGCATCCAGCTGCTCCGCGAGCGCACCGCTCACTGCCTGCCACCACTGGTGAGGCGTCATCTCGTTTGCAGCGTGAAGACCAAAACGCTGCCACTGACGCGTCAGGGCAGCCTGGAATTGAGCTTTGTTAAAGGTAGGCTGTGACATAGGGAATTGGCATCCTGTAGAGAGAAAACACATGTTGGCGCTAGTGTGCCAGGCTCATTTCGCCTCTTCCTCATCCCGCAGGGGATTAGGCAGGGAGGAGTAGCGGGGATGAGCATAAAAGTGTGATCAAGGCCACTCTGAGAGCATAGTGTGAGTGTGCCAGGAAGAAAAAAAGATAACCGGGGAGAATGTCAAAAAAATGAAATACAGTTTCGGATGAAATTAATCCGCGCCGAAATGATTACTTACGCAGAATAATATTTCTGCAATGGGGCCTTACCTAAGGGGATTATTAATCTCACTCAACTTTACCCGAACTTTATTAAATTTGACGTCACTATACCTTTCTGAAACCAGTTTCAGCGTAACCGTGTGACACTGGGACAAGCCAGCGCTGACGCGGTGTTAAAGCCATTCTGGAAAAGTTCCGGTACTCGCCTGAATGTTTTGTGACAGAGTGCAAATTCAGAGCCACAAAACCCAGACATAACTTGCAATAGTTCTCTTTCTGGCCGACCTTATAGCTATTAATTACGAAGCGCAAAAAAAATAAATTCTCTCGTTCCCCACAGTGAAGTGAAAACTATGTTGATTCCGTCTAAATTAAGTCGCCCGGTTCGTCTTGACCATACAGTGGTCCGCGAGCGTCTGCTGGCTAAACTTTCCGGCGCGCATAATTTCCGACTGGCGCTGGTTACGAGCCCTGCAGGTTATGGAAAAACAACGCTCATTTCGCAATGGGCCGCAGGTAAGAGCGACCTTGGCTGGTACTCCCTTGATGAGGGCGATAACCAGCAAGAGCGTTTTGCCAGCTATCTGATTGCTGCCATTCAGCAGGCAACCAACGGACACTGCGTCGCCAGTGAGGTCATGGTGCAAAAGCGCCAGTACGCCAGTCTGTCTTCCCTTTTCTCACAGCTGTTTATCGAACTGGCCGAATGGCATCGCCCGCTGTACGTGGTGATTGATGATTATCATCTCATCACTAACCCGGTTATCCATGAATCGATGCGTTTCTTCCTGCGTCATCAGCCGGAAAACCTGACCCTGGTCGTGCTGTCGCGTAACCTGCCGCAACTGGGCATCGCCAACCTGCGCGTGCGCGATCAGCTGCTGGAAGTCGGCAGCCAGCAGCTGGCCTTTACCCATCAGGAAGCCAAACAGTTCTTTGACTGTCGACTGAACTCGCCAATTGAGGCCTCCGAAAGCAGCCGCCTGTGTGATGATGTCGCCGGCTGGGCGACGGCGCTGCAGCTGATTGCCCTCTCTGCCCGGCAAAATAACAGCCCGACGCACCAGTCTGCGCGTCGCCTGGCGGGGATTAACGCGAGCCATCTTTCTGATTATCTCGTCGACGAGGTGTTGAACAGCGTTGATCCGTCGACCCGAAATTTCCTGCTCAAAAGTTCTCTGCTGCGTTCCATGAACGACGCGCTGATCGTGCGCGTGACCGGCTGTGAAAACGGTCAGCTGCAGCTGGAAGAGATTGAGCGCCAGGGCCTGTTCCTGACCCGAATGGACGATCCCGGCGAGTGGTTCAGCTATCACCCACTGTTCGGCAGCTTCCTGCGCCAGCGCTGTCAGTGGGAGCTTGCGACGGAACTGCCGGAAATCCATCGCGCCGCCGCCGAAAGCTGGATGGCGCAAGGTTTCCCGAGCGAGGCGATTCACCACGCGCTTGCCGCCGGTGATGCCGGCATGCTGCGCGATATCCTCCTTAACCACGCATGGGGCTTGTTTAACCACAGCGAGCTGACGCTGCTTGAAGAGTCACTGAAAGCCCTGCCGTGGGAGAGCCTGCTGGAGAATCCGCGCCTGGTGCTGCTGCAGGCCTGGCTGATGCAGAGCCAGCATCGCTACAGTGAAGTAAATACCCTGCTGGCACGTGCCGAGCAGGAGATGGAAAGCGATATGGATGCCACCCTGCACGGCGAATTCAACGCCCTGCGAGCGCAGGTGGCGATTAACGACGGTGACCCGGAAGAGGCAGAGCGCCTGGCGATGGTTGCGCTGGATGAACTGCCGCTGGCCAATTTCTACAGCCGTATTGTTGCCACCTCGGTACACGGTGAAGTTCTGCACTGCAAAGGCGAGCTGACGCGCTCCCTTTCGCTCATGCAACAAACTGAACAGATGGCCCGCCGCCACGATGTCTGGCATTACGCGCTGTGGAGCCTGATCCAGCAAAGTGAAATTTTGTTTGCGCAGGGGTTCCTGCAGGCCGCCTGGGAAAATCAGGAAAAGGCCTTCCAGCTGATTCGTGAGCAGCATCTGGAACAGCTGCCGATGCACGAGTTCCTGCTGCGCATTCGTGCACAGCTCCTTTGGGCATGGTCGCGTCTGGATGAAGCGGAAAGCTGCGCCCGTCAGGGTGTGGACGTTCTCTCCAGCTTCCAGCCACAGCAGCAATTGCAGTGTCTGGCGCTGCTGGTTCAGTGCTCGCTGGCGCGTGGCGATCTCGATAACGCCCGCAACCACCTTAACCGTCTGGAAAACCTGCTCGGTAACGGTCAGTACCACAGCGACTGGGTGTCCAACGCCGATAAGGTGCGGGTGATTTACTGGCAGATGACCGGCGACAAAAAATCCGCCGCCAACTGGTTACGTCAGACCCCTAAACCGGAATTTGCCAACAACCACTTCCTGCAGAGCCAGTGGCGCAACATTGCCCGCGTCCAGATCCTGCTCGGTGAATTAGAACCTGCCGAAATCGTGCTGGAAGAGCTTAATGAAAACGCCCGCAGCTTGCGGCTAATGAGCGATCTCAACCGCAACCTGCTTCTGCTGAACCAGCTTTACTGGCAGGCGGGCCGCAAAAACGATGCCCAGCGCGTCCTGCTGGAAGCGCTGCAGCTGGCGAACCGCACCGGGTTTATCAGCCACTTTGTCATTGAAGGTGAAGTGATGGCCCAGCAGCTGCGACAATTGATTCAACTCAATACGCTGCCAGAGCTGGATCAGCATCGTGCCCAGCGTATTCTGCGCGAGATTAACCAACACCATCGCCATAAGTTTGCGCACTTTGATGAGAACTTCGTTGAACGTCTGCTGAACCATCCGGAAGTACCGGAACTGATCCGCACCAGCCCGCTCACTCAGCGCGAATGGCAGGTGCTGGGGCTGATCTACTCAGGCTACAGCAACGAGCAGATCGCCGGTGAACTGGCGGTGGCGGCGACCACCATCAAAACCCATATCCGCAATCTCTATCAGAAGCTGGGCGTCGCCCATCGTCAGGATGCGGTGCAGCATGCACAGCAGCTGCTGAAGATGATGGGGTACGGCGTGTAATTCCGGTGCGCGTGGGTGCCCTCACCCGGCCTGTTTTGCACAAACTAAAAACGGCAACCTTCGGTTGCCGTTTTGCTTTTACGTCAGCACAGTTCCAGCTGCAGATTATTATCCTTAATCACCTGCATCACGCCTGCCGGCGGCATCACGTCGGTATAAACCGCATCAACCATGCTGATGCTGCCCATATTCACCATCGCGTTACGGCCAAACTTGGAGTGGTCCACCACGAGCATAACGTGGCGTGAATTCTCAATAATCGCGCGCTTGGTGCGGACTTCATGATAATCAAACTCCAGCAGGGAGCCATCGCTGTCGATACCGCTGATCCCGAGAATGCCGAAATCGAGACGGAACTGAGAGATAAAGTCGAGCGTCGCTTCACCGATGATGCCGCCGTCGCGGCTGCGTAACTCGCCGCCCGCAAGAATGATGCGGAAATCGTCTTTCTGCATCAGGGTATTCGCGACATTCAGGTTATTGGTCACGACGCGCAGGTTTTCATGATCCAGCAGCGCATGGGCGACCGCTTCCGGCGTGGTGCCGATATCAATAAACAGCGTCGCCCCGTTAGGGATCTGGCTGGCGACTTTCCGCGCAATGCGCTCTTTCTCCGCCGTTTGCGTGGCTTTACGGTCATGCCATGAGGTATTGACCGAGCTGGACGGCAGCGCCGCCCCGCCGTGGTGGCGCAGAATACGGTTTTGATCGGCAAGGTCGTTCAGGTCACGACGAATGGTCTGCGGGCTGACGGCAAACTGCTCGACCAGCTCTTCGGTGCTGACATATCCCTGTTTTTTAACCAGTTCGATAATGGCGTCATGACGTTGTGTTTGTTTCATCAATTATCCCTGAGAATTATGTTCGTTTTCGCGCATGGAGCGTATCGGCAAACGCCATCGCCAGCCCAACGGCCAGCCCGGTGACGTGTGCACCATTGGCGATAGACATACCAAACAGATCAAACCATCCGGCAATTAGCCATATTAACGCAAAGGTTATTAACCCGCGTTGCAGATAGATGCCACTTTCAGGATCGCGCTCACCTCTGAGCCAGACATAGCCCATCAGGGCATACACAACACCTGATAATCCGCCAAACCACGGGCCGCTGAATTTGTGCTGCACATAGCCACTCAACAGGGCACTGATGACGGTGATCACAATCAGCTTCCCGCTGCCAAGACGCTTCTCGACGGCACCGCCAAGGTACCACCACCACAGCAGGTTAAAGAGAATATGCATCACCGAGAAGTGCATCAGCGCGTGGGTAAAATAGCGCCAGACGTCAACGTCCAGTGAAGGGTCATAGGGCCATGCCAGGGCGATCATGACGCTCTGGTCGCCGATCACGTTCATCATAATGAACACGATAATGCAGGCCGCCATCAGCAGCAGCGTAAACGGACCCGCGCGTTCGCGCACGGTGGCAAAGAAGGGAAAACGACGATAGTGCAGCCCGCTGCCCGTCTGGCCTGATTGCCAGCTTGCGGCCAGATAGCGCGGGTCGCCAGGGTTCTCAAGGAATCGCGCCAGCTCCTCATTTACCCTCGCGGCCTGGCTCTCGTCGGCCAGCCACACATCGGTCTGATGATGTTGCTGGATGGTCAGAATAACGCCCTGCGTCGCCATATAGTCGACAAACGCCTGGGCGACGCGCGGGTTGGTAAAAGAGGTGATCATCAACATGGGCAGCCGTCGCTTATTTCCACACAAAAGGGGACAGTATAGCGGTATCAGCGCTCAAACGCGTATTCAACTTCTGCCGGGAAATGACGATGCCAGGCATCGAAGCCGCCATCGACGCTGTAAACCGCATCGTAGCCCTGCTGAAGCAGGTACTGCGCTGCACCTTTACTGCTGTTGCCGTGGTAGCACATGACCATCACCGGCGTGTCGAAGTCGTTATCGCGCATAAACGCGGCCAGGGAGTCGTTGGTCAGGTGGAACGCGCCTGGCGTGTGGCCCATCGCAAAGCTCTGTGGATCGCGGATGTCCACCAGCACAGCCGTTCCCTGGTGCATTTTCTGATGGGCTTCTTCTACGTTAATACATTCAAACTGATCCATGGTGCTCTCATCTTATATTCAGGTGTGGTGCGCTTCCTCTCACCCCCACTCTCTCCTGAAGTGAGAAGGATGGGCGAGGGCATCAAGCGGCACTATTTTACCCCGTAGTGTACGTCCTGGCGGCGGGTAAACGCCATTATGTTATCCATATCACTCTAAATTGTTTTTTTGATGTTACCAAAAGCGCGTTCCTTTGCTATTATGAGCGATATCGAACATTTCTGAGCTTTAACGAAAGTGCGTGAGGGTGTTATGGAAACCAAAGATCTGATTGTGATAGGCGGTGGCATCAACGGTGCCGGGATTGCGGCCGATGCTGCAGGACGCGGTTTATCCGTGCTGATGCTGGAAGCTAACGATCTCGCCTGCGCGACCTCGTCCGCCAGCTCCAAACTGATCCACGGTGGCCTGCGCTACCTGGAACACTACGAATTCCGCCTGGTCAGCGAAGCCCTGGCCGAACGTGAAGTGCTGCTGAAAATGGCCCCGCATCTGGCGATTCCGATGCGCTTTCGCCTGCCCCACCGCCCGCATCTGCGTCCGGCGTGGATGATTCGAATCGGTCTGTTTATGTACGATCATCTGGGCAAACGTACCAGCCTGCCAGGATCGACCGGTTTGCGTTTTGGCTCAGAATCGGTCCTTAAACCTGAAATCGTGCGCGGATTCGAATATTCCGACTGCTGGGTAGACGATGCGCGTCTGGTCCTTGCCAATGCGCAGATGGTGGTGAAAAAGGGCGGCGAGGTGAAAACCCGCACCCGCGCCACGGCTGCCCGTCGTGAAAACGGCCTGTGGATTGTTGAAGCGGAAGACGTGGATACCGGCGAGAAGTTCAGCTGGAAAGCGCGCGGCCTGGTAAACGCCACCGGTCCGTGGGTGAAACAGTTCTTTGATGAGGGAATGCACCTGCCTTCGCCGTATGGCATCCGCCTGATCAAAGGCAGCCACATTGTCGTGCCACGCGTGCATACCCAGAAGCAGGCCTATATCCTGCAAAACGAAGATAAACGTATCGTGTTTGTGATCCCGTGGATGGATGAGTTCTCCATCATCGGCACCACCGACGTGGAGTACAAAGGCGATCCGAAAAATGTCGAGATCGACGAAAGTGAAGTCAGCTACCTGCTGAAAGTGTATAACGCGCACTTCAAAAAACAGCTGGCACGCGATGACGTGGTCTGGACCTACTCCGGCGTGCGTCCGCTGTGTGATGACGAATCGGACTCACCGCAGGCCATCACCCGCGACTATACGCTGGATATTCATGACGTGGACGGCCAGGCACCGCTGCTGTCGGTCTTTGGCGGCAAGCTCACTACCTATCGTAAGCTGGCAGAACACGCGCTGGAAAAACTGGTGCCGTACTACAAAGGCATTGGCCCGGCCTGGACTAAAGGTGCCGTATTGCCTGGCGGCGATATCGGGGATAACCGCGATGATTATGCCGCGAAACTGCGCCGTCGCTACCCGTTCATCACCGAAGGGATGGCGCGTCACTACGCCCGTACCTACGGCAGTAATACGGAATGGATCCTGGGTGAAGCCAAAACGCTTGCCGACCTGGGTGAACATTTCGGTCACGAACTCTACGAAGCCGAACTGCGCTATCTGGTTGAGAACGAGTGGGTGCGCCGCCTGGATGATGCCATCTGGCGTCGTACCAAAGAAGGGATGTGGCTGGATGCCGAGCAGCAGTCGCGCGTGGCTCAGTGGCTGGCGCAGAACGCGGGAAAGCGTGAGCTGTCATTAGCATCGTGATGTAAAAAAGCCCGGTGGCGTTACGCTTCCCGGGCCTGCAGATCGCATAAGCCGGGTCAGGCGAAGCCGCCACCCGGCTCTGTTTTTTTATAACCGCACGGGATCGATATGCCAGATAGTTTCAGCATATTCTTTGATAGTACGGTCTGATGAGAAATAGCCCATATTGGCGATGTTATGCATCGCGGCGCTGGTCCACTTCTCCTGCTGACGGTACAACTCGTCCACGTTGTCCTGGCAGTCGACATAGCTGCGGTAATCCGCCAGCACCTGATAGTGGTCACCAAAGTTAATCAGTGAATCGACCAGATCGCGATAGCGGCTCGGCTCTTCAGGGTTAAACACGCCGGTGGCGATTTGCGTCAACACCTGGCGCAGCTCTTCATCTTCTTCATAGTACTCGCGCGGCGAGTAGCCCTTCCTGCGAAGCGCCTCCACCTCCTCCGTCGTGTTACCGAAGATAAAGATATTCTCTGCCCCCACATGTTCCAGCATCTCAACGTTCGCGCCATCCAGCGTACCGATGGTCAGTGCGCCATTCAGGGCAAACTTCATATTACTGGTGCCGGAGGCTTCCGTACCGGCCGTGGAAATCTGCTCAGACAGGTCCGCCGCCGGAATGATCAGCTGCGCCAGACTCACACTGTAGTTCGGGACAAAGACCACCTTCAGCTTGTCACCGATATCCGGATCGTTGTTGACCACCTTCGCCACATCATTGATGAGATGAATAATGTGCTTCGCCATGTAGTATGCCGACGCCGCCTTACCGGCAAAGATTTTCACCCGTGGCACCCAGTCAGCCGTTGGGTCGGCTTTGATGCGATTGTAGTGCGTGATGACGTGCAGCACGTTCATAAGCTGTCGCTTGTACTCATGGATACGCTTGATTTGCACATCAAACAACGCTTTCGGGTTGGCCACCACGTTCAGGTGCAGCGCAAGATACACCGACAGCCGCTTCTTGTTCAGAAGCTTGGCTTCACGCACGGCTTTGTTCACCGCCGGGAAATCCAGGTGCTGTTCAAGCTCGCCCAGCTGACTCAAATCGGTACGCCAGGTGCGGCCAATATGTTCGTCCAGGACGTCGGAGAGCGGCTGGTTAGCCAGCGCCAGCCAGCGACGCGGGGTAACACCGTTCGTCACGTTGCAAAAACGCGTCGGGAAGATCTTCGCGAAATCAGCAAACAGCGACTGCACCATCAGGTTCGAGTGCAGTCCGGAAACCCCGTTCACCTTGTGGCTGATCACCACCGCCAGCCAGGCCATACGCACGCGGCGACCGTTGGATTCATCAATGATTGAAGCCCGGCTCAGCAGGCCAGTATCGTTCGGATACTGCTCCTGCAGCGTCTTCAGGAAGTAGTCGTTAATCTCAAAGATAATCTGCAGATGGCGCGGCAAAATTTTACCGAGCATGTCGACCGGCCAGGTTTCCAGCGCTTCGCTCATCAGGGTGTGGTTGGTGTACGAGAAGACCTGGCAGGTCACTTCAAACGCATCATCCCAGCTGAACTTGTGCTCGTCGATCAGCAGACGCATAAGCTCGGGGATCGAAAGCACCGGGTGGGTGTCGTTGAGGTGAATCGCGGTTTTTTCCGCCAGGTTACTGTAGGTTTTGTGCAGCTGATAGTGACGGCTCAGGATGTCCTGAATCGTCGCGGACACAAGGAAATACTCCTGACGCAGTCGCAGTTCGCGTCCGGAATAGGTCGAGTCGTCCGGATAAAGCACGCGGGAGACGTTTTCAGAGTGGTTTTTATCTTCCACCGCCGCAAAATAGTCGCCCTGGTTGAATTTACCGAGGTTGATTTCGCTACTGGCCTGGGCGCTCCACAGGCGCAGGGTGTTGGTGGCATCGGTGTCGTAGCCGGGGATAATCTGGTCATAGGCCACGGCCAGGATCTCTTCCGTCTCAACCCAGCGGGATTTTTTCCCTTCCTGCTGAATACGGCCACCAAAGCGCACTTTGTAGCGCGTGTTGTGTCGTTTGAATTCCCACGGGTTACCGTACTCAAGCCAGTAGTCCGGAGACTCTTTCTGTCGGCCTTCCACGATGTTCTGCTTGAACATGCCGTAGTCGTAGCGAATCCCGTAGCCGCGGCCCGGCAGGGCCAGCGTCGCCAGCGAGTCCAGGAAACAGGCGGCCAGGCGCCCCAGGCCGCCGTTACCGAGGCCCGGGTCGTTCTCTTCGTCAATCAGCTCTTCTAAATCTAACCCCATCTCTTCCAGTGCGGTTTTGACGTCGTCATAGATACCGAGCGACAACAGCGCATTGGACAGCGTGCGGCCAATCAAAAATTCCATCGACAGGTAATAAACCTGACGCGTTTCCTGCGAGAGCTGGGCGCGGTTAGAGCGCAGCCAGCGTTCCACTAAGCGGTCACGCACGGCAAACAGCGTGGCGTTCAGCCACTCGTGTTTGTTGGCGATGACCGGGTCTTTCCCGATGGTGAACATCAGCTTATAGGCGATAGAGTGCTTTAACGCCTCAACGCTGAGCGTGGGTGAAGAATAGCTAAAAGGAGCATTCATATCAGTAACTTCGCCTCGTTACATCAAGCGTTGATAAAGGTCGCGGTATGACTGCGCCGCAACGTGCCAGCCAAAGTCCAGAGACATCGCCTGACGTTGAACGTAACGCCACAGAGATGGACGGGACCACAAGACGAAAGCACGCCGAATCGCCCGCAGCAGCGACCAGGCATTACTGTCCTCAAAGACAAACCCGCTGGCGATACCGTCCGCAAGGTTTTCCAGAGAACTGTCCGATACGGTATCCGCCAGCCCGCCGGTACGACGTACCAGCGGCAGCGTGCCGTATTTCAGGCCATAGAGCTGCGTCAGGCCACACGGTTCGAAACGGCTCGGCACCAGAATGACGTCAGCACCGCCCATAATCCGGTGCGAAAACGCTTCGTGATAGCCAATCTGCACCCCTACCTGCCCGGGGTGTTCCGCCGCTGCCGCAAGGAAACCTTCCTGCAGCACCGGGTCGCCGGCACCGAGCAGCGCCAGTTGTCCCCCCTGCTCCAGTAAGCCCGGCAGCGCCTCCAGCACTAAATCCAGCCCTTTCTGGCTGGTCAGACGGCTGACGACGGCGAACAGCGGCACTTTATCGTTCACCTTCAGCCCCATCGCAATCTGCAGCTGGCGTTTGTTTTCCGCTTTGTCTTCCACGGAATCGCGGCCATAGCGTGCCGCCAGCAGAAGATCGGTCTCCGGATTCCAGATCTGCTCATCAACGCCGTTGAGGATCCCCGACAGGCGGCCCTCACGATGGCGCTGTCGCAGCAGCCCTTCCAGACCGTTACCAAACTCCGGCTGGGTAATTTCCCGGGCGTAGGTCGGGCTCACGGCCGTAATGTGATCGGCGTAGTAGATGCCGGCTTTCAGGAACGAAATCTGCCCGTTAAACTCCAGCCCGTGCATGTTATAGAACGACCATGGCAGATCGATGTCATTCATGTGATGGGCATAGTACATGCCCTGATACGCCAGGTTGTGAACGGTAAAGACCGATTTCGCCGGGTGGCCGCGCGCCGCCAGATACGCCGGTGCAAGCCCGGCGTGCCAGTCGTGAGCGTGTACCACATTCGGGCGCCAGAACGGATCCAGCCCGGTTGCCATTTCAGCACCGACCCAGCCGAGCAGTGCGAAACGCAGCACGTTGTCGGTATAGGCGAACAGGTTCGTATCGTGATACGGGCTACCCGGTCGATCGTATAAATGCGGCGCATCAATCAGGTAAATGCCTACGCCATTGTAATGTCCAAACAGCAGGGTGATGCGTCCGGCGAAGGTTTCACGACGAGTGACCACCTTTGCATCTGGAATACCACGCCGGATATCCGGAAAAGCGGGCAACAGAACTCGGGTATCTACACCCCCGGCGATTTGCGCCGCAGGCAATGCGCCAAGAACATCCGCCAGACCGCCCGTTTTTAACAACGGGAACATCTCAGAACATACATGTAAAACCTGCATTATCGCTCCTGTTTGACCTGCAGCTTCCGCAACATTTCCCGTGTTACTAACACGATCCCCTCTTCCGAACGGTAGAAACGACGCGCGTCTTCTTCCGCATTTTCACCAATCACCATGCCTTCAGGTATGACGCAGGCACGGTCGATAACGCAACGGCGCAGACGGCATGAGCGTCCGACCCAGACATCCGGCAGCAGCACCGCCGAATCGATATTACAGAATGAGTTCACGCGCACGCGGGGGAACAGCACCGACTGCACCACCACCGACCCCGAGATAATGCATCCGCCGGACACCAGCGAGTTCAGCGTCATGCCGTGACTGCCGGAGCGGTCCTGAACGAATTTCGCCGGCGGCAGCGATTCCATGTGGGTACGGATTGGCCAGTTCTGGTCGTACATATCCAGTTCAGGCGTCACCGACGCGAGATCGAGGTTTGCCTTCCAGTAGGCCTCCAGCGTTCCGACGTCGCGCCAGTAAGGTTCAGCATTCGGATCAGACTGCACGCAGGACAACGGGAAGGGATGTGCATACGCCATGCCAGCTTTGGTAATTTTCGGAATGATATCTTTGCCGAAGTCGTGGCTGGAGTTTTCGTCTTTGTCGTCTTCTTCCAGCAGCGCGTAAAGATAATCGGCATCAAAGACATAGATCCCCATGCTGGCGAGCGATTTGGTATCGTCCCCTGGCATTGTCGGTGGGTTCGCCGGTTTTTCGACAAAATCGATAATCTTGTCGTCGGCATCGACGTGCATCACCCCAAATGCCGTTGCCTCAGCAACAGGCACGGGCAGGCATGCCACGGTGCAACGCGCCCCTTTTTCGACGTGGTCGATCAGCATGTGGGAGTAGTCTTGCTTGTAGATATGATCGCCCGCGAGGATCACGATGTATTCCGCGTTATAACGGCGAATAATGTCGAGGTTTTGCGTCACCGCATCCGCCGTCCCGCGATACCAGTTCTCACCGTGAACGCGCTGCTGGGCAGGCAGAAGATCGACAAACTCATTCATCTCTTCACTGAAGAATGACCAGCCGCGCTGGATGTGCTGCACCAGAGTATGCGACTGATACTGCGTAATGACGCCAATGCGGCGAATGCCTGAGTTCAGGCAGTTGGAGAGCGCAAAGTCGATAATACGGAACTTACCACCAAAGTGGACGGCAGGTTTGGCGCGTTTGATGGTCAAATCTTTCAGACGAGTACCACGCCCGCCTGCGAGTATCAGGGCAACAGTTTTTAATGGTAGCTGGCGTGCCAACATTAAGGGATCGTTCTTCTCTAATCTAACCATGACTAACTCCTTTTTTATCATCTTTGGAATACGCACACTCCGTGCGCAGGCCCGTGCCAGACAGCCATTACTACCGGATTATCCGCTCCGGCAAATGGGGGAACAGCGCGCCATTCCCCGCCAGGTAAAACAATCTCAGCGACGTCATCCGTCGCGTTCAGCGTGACCAGCCACCTCTCCGAAAGCAGGATTTGCAGGCGTGGTACGCCGTGTTGCCACTCTTGCGCGCTTAAGGGTTGCGCGTCTTGATTCAGCCAGCGGACATTACCGTCGCCCTCTTCCCACCAGCGATCGGCGGTGAGCGCGGGAATTTGCTGGCGAAGATGGATCAGCGCAGCGGTAAAGTGAATCAACCCGCTGTTCGCTTCACCCCAGTCGAGCCAGGTCAACGTGTTGTCCTGGCAATACGCATTGTTGTTACCATGCTGACTGTGACCATGTTCATCGCCTGCCAGCAGCATCGGCGTGCCCTGCGACAATAACAGCGTTGTCAGCAGCGCATGCACGCTGGCGCGTCGCCGCTCGATAACATCAAGGCTTCCGCCTAACCCTTCTATACCATGATTGAAGCTATGGTTATTGTTAGTGCCATCGCGATTCTCCTCGCCGTTCGCTTCATTGTGTTTCTGATTGAAACAAACGCAGTCCCGGAGCGTAAAACCGTCGTGCGCCGTCAGCAGGTTGATCGTCGCAGACGGTCGTTTGCCATCGCGCTTAAAAAGATCGCTGGACCCGGCAAAGCGTCCGGCGAACTCCCCCAGCGACAGATTCCGTTCCAGCCAGAAGCGGCGCGCGGCATCGCGATAGTGATCGTTCCACTCGGCAAACAGGGGCGGGAAATTCCCGACCTGATAACCCCCTTCACCGATGTCCCACGGCTCGGCAATGAGCTTCACCTGTGACAGCACCGGACAATTTTTGATCGCTTCAAACAGCGGCGCCTGCTGGCTGAAGGCCGGCGTACGCCCCATAACGGGTGCCAGATCAAAACGAAAACCGTCGACGTGGAACGTGTCCACCCAGTACTTCAGGCATTCATACGCGAAATGCATGACCGCCGGGTGGCTGAGATTGAGCGTGTTACCGCAACCGGTCCAGTTGAAGTAATCGCCATCGTCCCTGATCCAATAATAGCTACGGTTATCAATTCCGCGCATGGAGAGCGTCGGTCCATCGAGATCGCTTTCCGCACTGTGGTTCAGTACCACGTCCAGAATGACCTCAATACCTGCCGCATGAAGCGCCTTTACCGCATCACGAAACTCGTCCCGCGCCTTGTCCGGATGAGTGGCATAGCGGGGTTCGAGCGCAAACATCGCCAGCGGGTTGTAGCCCCAGTAGTTACTGAGCCCCAGCCGCTGCAGACGAGGTTCACTGGCAAAATGCGCGACGGGCAACAGCTCCAGGGCCGTGATCCCGAGGTGCTTGAGGTAGGCAATCATGGTCGGATGACCGAGCGCCTTGTAGGTGCCGCGCATCTCTTTCGGGATTGACGGATGCAGATACGTCAGCCCTTTAACATGCGCCTCGTAGATAACGGTGTTGCCCCACGGCGTGCGCGGCGGGGCATCGTCTTCCCAGTCGTAGAGATCGTTCACCACCACGCTTTTAGGCGCCACGGGGGCGCTGTCGCGGTGGTCGGGTTCACCGTAGCCGACATGGAAAATAGGGTCGTCTTTAAACTCGCCATCCACGCGGTGCGCACACGGATCGATCAGCAGCTTCGCCGGGTTAAACCAGTGCCCCTGCGCAGGTGCCCACGGGCCGTGTACGCGATAGCCGTAGTGCATTCCTGGCCGTCCCCCGGCCAGGTAGCCGTGCCAGGTATCTCCTGTGCGAGACGGCAGGTCGTAACGATGTTCATTACCCTCGCCGTCAAATACGCACAGTTCAACCCGCTCCGCATGGGCAGAAAAGAGCGTGAAATTCACCCCCTTTCCATCAAAACGTGCCCCGAGCGGTTCGGGTTTACCTGCCGTAAGCTGGGTCATTCCCCCTCCCGGATCAGCCAGATGGTGCTGAGCGGCGGTAGCGTAAGGCTCAGGGAATTCGGTCGCCCGTGGCTTTCAATGGCATCGCTTTGCACCAGACCACCGTTACCGGCATTGCTGCCGTGGTAGTGCGTGGAATCGGTATTCAGGATTTCACGCCACTTGCCGGCCTGGTTAATCCCGAAGCGATAATGATGGCGCGGTACAGGGGTAAAGTTGCTGGCGACGATAATTTCGTTGCCGGCTTTATCCCGTCGCACAAAGACAAACACCGAGCGCTCATGGTCATCCACCACCAGCCACTCGAAACCGTACGGGTCAAAATCAAGCTCATGCAGGGCTTTGTGGTGACGGTAGGTCAGGTTAAGGTCCCGCACCAGACGCTGTACGCCGTGGTGCCAGTTGTCGCCCCCTTCCAGCAGATGCCAGTCGAGGCTGGTGTCGTGGTTCCACTCGCGCCCCTGGGCGAACTCATTGCCCATAAACAGCAGTTTTTTACCCGGGAAGGCGAACATCCAGCCGTAGTAGGCGCGCAGGTTGGCGAACTTCTGCCATGCATCGCCCGGCATGCGGTCGAGAATGGATTTTTTGCCATGCACCACTTCGTCATGCGACAGCGGCAGCATGAAGTTCTCGGTGTAGTTGTAGAGCAGCCCGAAGGTGAGTTTGTCATGGTGATACTGGCGGTAGACGGGATCCAGCTTCATGTAGTCGAGCGTGTCGTGCATCCACCCCAGGTTCCATTTGTACCAGAACCCCAGTCCGCCGGTTGACGGTGGACGGGAGACGCCAGGGAAGTCGGTGGACTCTTCCGCCATCGTCACCGCACCGTCTACCTGCTCGCCGATAATACGGTTGGTGTTGCGCAGAAACTCAATCGCTTCCAGGTTTTCACGGCCGCCATACTCGTTCGGGATCCACTCGCCTTCTTTGCGGCTGTAGTCGCGGTAGATCATCGACGCCACGGCATCAACGCGCAGGGCATCAATGCCAAAGCGCTCAATCCAGTACAGCGCATTGCCCACGAGGTAGTTTGCCACTTCACGACGACCGTAGTTGTAGATCAGCGTGTTCCAGTCCTGGTGATAGCCTTCGCGCGGGTCGCTGTGCTCGTACAGCTTAGTGCCGTCAAACTCTGAAAGACTAAAATCATCGGACGGGAAATGGCCCGGCACCCAGTCGAGGATCACGTTTAACCCGGCGGCGTGCGCGGCATTGATAAAATAGCGGAAGTCATCGCGCGTGCCGAAGCGACGCGTCGGGGCATACATCCCGGTCGGCTGATAACCCCAGCTTCCGTCGAACGGGTGTTCATTAATTGGCAGCAGCTCAAGGTGGGTAAAGCCCATCCATTTCGCGTACGGAACCAGCTGGTCGGCAAGCTCCCGGTAGCTGAGCCAGAAGTTGTTATCGGTATGGCGACGCCAGGAACCGAGATGCACTTCGTAGACGGAGATTGGCGCATCAAAGCGGTTGGCCTGCTTGCGTTCTTCACTCTGGACAACTTTTTCCGGCAGGCCGCAAATCATTGACGCGGTTTCCGGACGCATCTGTGCTTCGAAGGCGTACGGGTCGGACTTAATACGCAGCTTGCCGTGCGCATCGATCATCTCGAATTTATACAGCTGGCCGTTGTGCGCGCCGGGGATAAACAGCTCCCAGATACCGCTTTCGCGGCGCAGACGCATCGGGTGACGACGGCCATCCCAGTAGTTGAACTGGCCAACAACGGAGACTCGCTGGGCGTTAGGCGCCCACACGGCAAACCGCGTGCCGGTGATGCCATCCATCGTATCGGCATGGGCACCCAGCGTTTCATAAGGTCGCAGGTGGGTACCCTCAGACAGCAGCCACGCGTCCATCTCCTGTAAAAGAGGCCCAAAGCTGTAGGGATCATCGATGAGATTTTGCTGACCATGCCAGATAACGGCAAGCTGATAACGAAAAGGGTTTTTACGACGGGGCATTACGCCCGAAAAGAAGCCACGAGAATCGAGGCATTCCAGATTGCCGACCTTGCGGCCGGTTTTGGGTTCGATAACCCACACTTCTGTGGCATCCGGTAACAGTGCCCGGACTTCCAGCCCGGCCTCGGTACGGTGCATCCCCAGTACGGAAAAGGGGTCGGCAAAATGACCCGCAATAAGCGCATTAATCACGTCTCTATCCACACGATCGGACATGGTATTCATCCTGTTTTTTATGTCGTCCTTTTTTAGCGCCTGGGACGACTTTAATGTGACCTGAACGGGCATCCTCTCAGCCCCGTCCTAACCTCAGGTAAGAAATAACTCTTCCTTAAAGCATAGCCAACGCTCTAAATGACTCCTGATAAAAAATAAGACATATGCGTTTTACTCCATGTAGTACGCGGAAAAGGGGGTGAAAATCACCCCCGGGGTTTAACAAATTATTACGCCAGCTGGCGCAGCATGCGACGCAGCGGCTCGGCTGCGCCCCACAGAAGCTGGTCGCCGACGGTGAATGCAGAAAGGAACTCCGGCCCCATGTTCAGCTTACGCAGACGACCAACCGGGGTGGTCAGCGTGCCGGTGACGGCAGCCGGGGTCAATTCACGCATGGTGATGTCGCGATCGTTTGGAACCACTTTCGCCCACGGGTTGTGTGCAGCCAGCAGCTCTTCCACGGTCGGAATCGACACATCTTTTTTCAGTTTAATCGTGAAGGCCTGGCTGTGGCAGCGCAGCGCGCCGATACGTACGCACAGACCGTCAACTGGAATGGTGTTCGCGGTATTGAGTATTTTGTTGGTCTCAGCCTGACCTTTCCACTCTTCGCGGGTCTGGCCGTTATCCAGCTGTTTGTCGATCCACGGGATCAGACCACCGGCCAGCGGTACACCAAAGTTATCCACCGGCAGCTCGCCGCTGCGGGTCAGCTCGGTGACTTTACGCTCGATATCGAGAATAGCGGAGGCCGGGTTTGCCAGCTCGGTTGCAACGCTGTGGTGCAACTGGCCCATCTGCGTCAGCAGCTCGCGCATATGACGCGCACCGCCGCCGGACGCGGCCTGGTAAGTCGCCACGGAGACCCACTCCACCAGGTCCTGCGCGAACAGGCCGCCGAGGGACATCAGCATCAGGCTGACGGTGCAGTTACCGCCGACAAAGGTTTTTACGCCGTTGTTCAGGCCGTCGGTGATGACGTCCTGGTTGACCGGGTCGAGAATGATGATGGCATCGTCTTTCATGCGCAGTGAAGACGCCGCATCAATCCAGTAACCCTGCCAGCCGCTTTCACGCAGCTTTGGATAAATTTCGTTGGTATAATCGCCGCCCTGGCAAGTGACAATAATGTCGAGTGCCTTCAGCGCTTCCAGATCGAAAGCATCCTGCAACGTACCGGTGCTGCCGCCAAAAGAAGGTGCAGCCTGGCCGAGCTGGGAAGTGGAGAAGAAGACCGGGCGGATGGCGTCAAAATCGCGCTCTTCAACCATGCGTTGCATGAGAACAGAGCCGACCATACCGCGCCAGCCGATAAAACCAACGTTTTTCATAGCATTTTTTTCCTGCAGAGGGTGTGTGCTGATTGTGCAAACCAGTATTCAACTGGGATATGCTTCACATTACAAAATGCTGCCAAAGTCGCAAGCGAAATTAATCGATGATGGCCCGCCAATCAGAAATAGCGCTAATCATCATAATAACCATAGAGAGTTTCAGGGATAATTTTAATGAGTGAAATCATATCCGCGGCGGTTTTATTGATCCTGATAATGGATCCTCTGGGCAACCTGCCTATCTTCATGTCGGTGCTGAAGCACACCGAACCCAAACGCCGTCGGGCGATCATGATCCGCGAGCTGCTTATCGCGCTGCTGGTGATGTTCATCTTCCTGTTTGCCGGTGAGAAAATCCTCGCCTTCCTGAATCTGCGTGCCGAAACGGTTTCGATTTCCGGTGGGATTATCCTGTTCCTGATAGCGATTAAGATGATTTTCCCGAGTGCCGAAGGCAGCAGCAGCGGCCTGCCCGCGGGGGAAGAGCCGTTTATTGTGCCGCTGGCGATTCCCCTTGTCGCCGGACCGACGATTCTGGCAACGCTGATGCTGCTGTCGCATCAGTACCCTAATCAGATGAGCCATCTGGTGATTGCCTTGCTGATTGCCTGGGGCGGGACGTTTATCATTTTGCTGCAGTCGTCGTTGTTCCTGCGCCTGCTGGGTGAGAAAGGCGTAAACGCACTGGAGCGCCTGATGGGGTTAATTCTGGTGATGATGGCGACGCAGATGTTCCTGGACGGGATCCGCGCGTGGATGAAGGGCTAGGTAAAAACAAAAAAGGACAACTCACGTTGTCCTTTTGCTTTTAGCCGGGTTTAACTCAGCAACGTAAACGCAATCATCCCGACAATGGCACCCGTCGTGCCGAGGATGGTTTCCATCAGCGTCCAGGTTTTCAGGGTTTGCGCTTCGGTCGCACCGGTAAATTTACCGAACAGCCAGAAGCCGGCGTCGTTGACGTGTGACACCACAATCGAACCGCCCGCAATACAGATTGAGAGCGCGGCCATCTGGGCACCGGAGTAGTTAAGCTGTTCAATCACCGGCATCACCAGACCCACGGCGGTTAAACATGCCACCGTCGCAGAGCCCTGGATGATACGCACCGCCGCAGCCAGTACGAAACAGGTCACCGCAATGGGCAGCCCCATGCCGGTCAGGGCTTCGCCCAGCGCCGGACCCACGCCGGAATCCACCAGCACCTGTTTGAACACGCCACCGGCACCGATCACCAGCAGAATGATACCCGCCGGCTGCAGCGCATGGCCGCAGATTTCCATCACTTTGTCTTTTGGCATGCCCTGACGCATCGCCAGGCCGTACATCGCCACCAGACACGCCACCAGGATCGCCGTGAACGGGTGGCCGATAAACTCAAACCATTCGTACGCGGTAGACCCTACCGGCACGAAACGCGCGGCGATGGTTTTCAGCCCCACCAGCACCAGCGGCAGCAGGATCAGCGCCAGGCTGAAGCCGAAGGACGGCATTTTGCCTTCGCCAAGGTGTGGCTCGGTGACGTCATCCGGAATGTGAAGCTCAACGTAACGGCTGATGAAGTTGCCCCACAGCGGGCCGGCAATAATCATTCCCGGGATCGCTGCACACAGACCAATCAGGATCATCCAGCCAAAATCGGCGTGCATCTGAGAAGCCAACAGCATCGGCGCAGGCCCAGGCAGCAGGAAGGCCGCCGCTGCCGCCACGCCCGCAAACAGCGGAATCACCAGCTTCACGAGGTTAGTGCCGGTATGGCGCGCCATCGAGAACGCCACGCTAATCAGCAGCACCACGGCCACTTCGAAGAACAGCGGCAGCGCACAAATCAGACCGGCGAGGCCAATCGCGTAGTGCGCACGGCTGTGTCCGAAGGATTTGAGCATTTTGACGGCAATCTGGTCGACTGCGCCCGTCTCATGCAGGATCTTGCCAAACATCGCGCCCAGCGCGACCACAATGGCCAGGAAACCCAGCGTGCCTCCCATCCCTTTTTCCATCGTCGCTGCGATCTTATCGAGCGGCATACCGGAAAAGAGACCTGCACCAATAGACACCACCATTAAGGCAACGAAAGCATGCATACGCGCTTTCATCACTAAAAACAGCAGCAGCAATACGGAACCAACTGCTGTTAAAACTAGCGTTAATGTACTCAAAACTTACTGCCTTTTATTAATGACCTCGATGGTGCTGGCAACAACACCCTCCAGTGACTGATCGATATCAACCACTAAGACGTCTTTCTCATCGTCACCCGGCTCCTGCAACGCTTCGAACTGCGTCACCAGCATCTGGGTTTTGAAGAAGTGGCCTTTACGCGCCTTCAGACGGCTCTCAATCACCTCGAAATCGCCTTTCAGGTAGATGAAAGAGAGGTTCGGGTTGCCGTCACGCAGCAGGTCGCGGTAGGTTTTTTTCAGCGCGGAGCAGACGATCAGGGAGACCTTGTTGGTACGCTGCATCGCGAACGCGGCGTCATTCAGCGCCTGCAACCACGGTTTGCGGTCGTCATCGTTCAGCGGCTCGCCGGAGGCCATTTTCATGATATTGCTGCGCGGATGGAGGAAGTCGCCATCAAGAAACGCCGCATGAAGTTGATGCGCCACTTCGCTGGCCACGGCAGATTTACCGCTACCGGAAACGCCCATCAGGACGTAAACGTGGTGATCATGATTAGTCGTGCTCAAAGGGTGTCCCTCAGTCAATTGTTACGGGTAACAGTTATCGGTAACATTGTCCTGCCGGGGCAAAAGAGAAGCAATATCCAAACGTGCGCGAAGTGAATAAGTGTGACCCACTTCAAATTTGTCAGCTTAAATAGATCCACCCGGTGACAAGGTGAAACCTAAATCTAACATTTTCGGCGTCACCGTCTCGCCACGTATGCGCGCCAGCAGGCGTTCTGCGCCAATACGGCCCATACGTTCACGCGGTGTCAGGACGCTCGCCAGACGGGGTTCCATCACCTGGCCGATGTCGTGGCCGTGGAAACCGGCAATCGCCATGTCTTCGGGGATCTTCAGCCCCAGACGCTGGCATTCGAACGCTGCACCGACCGCAAGGTCATCGTTGGTACAGAAAATACCGTCCAGTTGCGGATACTCGCGTCGTGCCTGACGCATCAGCTCAATACCCGACGTATAGGATGAGGACTGCTCAACCATCACGCTGTACGGTGTTAAACCGGCGTCGAGCATTGCCTGCTCGTATCCCTTCTGTTTGATGATAGTACGTTCATCCAGACGTGCACCCAGGTAGGCAATATGGCGATGGCCGCGGGCAATGATAGCCGCCGTCATCTGGCGCGCCGCTTCGAAGTTATCAAAGCCCACCGCAATATCGAGACACGGCGACTGGCTGTCCATCAGCTCCACCACCGGAATGCCTGCCACTTCAATCATTTTTAGCGTACGGGGGGTGTGAGTACGTTCGGTTAAAATCAGGCCGTCGATGTTCCAGGAGAGCATGGACTCAAGACGTTCTTCTTCCAGTTCCGGCTTGTACCCATAGTGAGCGAGCATGGTCTGATAGCCAAAGGCATCGGTCACGCTTTCAATGCCGCGCAACACCTCGGCAAAAACCTGGTTGGTTAAGGAAGGCAGGAGGACGCCAACCGCGCGGCTGGTCGCATTCGAAAGAATATCGGGGGCGCGGTTAGGGATATACCCCAGTTCATCGAGGGCAGCGGCAATCTTGCCACGCAACGCCACGGAAACCTGTTCCGGGTTACGTAAAAACCGGCTGACCGTCATTTTGGTCACACCGACGCGATCGGCTACATCCTGAAGTACGGGGCGTTTCTTTTTCATCGTCCTGAGAAATCGTAAGTGATAGATTTGCTCAGTTTATCACGGACAAAGCCCATCCTTCCCCTGTCAAAGGGAAGGATGGGCATTTATTTATGATTTATTACACCGGTGGCAGATCAAACAGCAGAATTTCGCTTTCACTGTCGGCATGCACGGACAGTGCCTGCTCATCCCAGATTGCCAGACCATCCGCCGTGGTAGCTTTCGTGCCGTTAATAGACACCTCGCCTTTCACCACCTGGATCCAGACGCGGCGGTTAGCGGCAATCTGATGGACAGACTGTTCGTCTTTTGCCAGCGCCCAGCGGTACAGTTCCATATCCTGATGCACTTTCAGCGAACCGTCACGCGCATCCGGAGAGAGCACCAGCTGTTTGCCCTGTTTAGCATCAAAGCGGCGCTGTTCGTAGCGCGGGGTGATGCCGGTTTCTTCCGGAATGATCCAGATTTGATACAGGTGCAGTTTTTCCGTTTTGCTTGGGTTGTATTCAGAGTGACGCACCCCGGTACCCGCACTCATAATCTGGAACTCGCCCGCCGGAACCTGCTCTTTGTTGCCCATGCTGTCCTGGTGCTCAACCGCCCCTTCCAGCACATACGTCAGGATTTCCATGTCTTTGTGCGGGTGGGTACCGAAGCCCTGGCCTGCATCAATCACGTCATCGTTAATGACGCGCAGTGCGGAGAAGCCCATAAAGTTCGGGTCGTAGTAGTCAGCAAACGAGAATGAATGCCATGAGTCCAGCCAGCCATGATTCGCGTGACCACGTTCGTTTGCTTTGCGTAAGTAGATCATTGTTTCACCCTCAGTTCGTTTCGATGGAGTAAGTGTGGACGCAAACGGCCTGGGATCATAGAGGGTGAAAATTGACTCCTCTGTTCAAAAATTTAGAACAAGCAAAGAGGAGTCATAATTTCTTATCTGGCGAGGGTTATCGTGGCAGGAGAGGCCTGTTCGAAGGCCCGTTCAAGGAGTTCGAGATTGGTCATAACTTCAGATTCCTTGACGTAATTGGGCGCACCGATAGTCAGGGTCTCATACAGCGCATCGTAAACGCGGCCATAGTCACCCGCTTCGGGTTTCACGTCCTCTTTAACGGTGATGCCCTCTGCGTTGACGTACTCCAGCACGCCCACGGAGTCATCCGCCGCAAACCCCGGGTCGCCGGGCATAATGTTCGCCTTCAGGCTGGTCTCCTGCTGGTCGATACCGTACTTGATAAACGAGCCTCTGGTGCCATGCACAATAAATTTCGGGTAGTCAATTTTCACCAGATGGCTGGTTTTGACGATGGCTTTCAGGTCGCCGTAAAACAGCTGGGCTTCGAAGGTGTCATCCGGATTGGCTTTGTTGCGCAGGCTGCGGATGTCGTACGCCATGTGGTCCGGTCGGCCAAACAGAGAGATGATTTGATCGAGCGTATGCACGCCCAGACCATAGAATGAGCCATCCTGCGGCAGGCCGGGATGCGTTTCGGCCACCGGGCGGTAGTAATCAAAGTGGCTTTCAATCTCGACGATGTCACCCAGTTTACCGCTCTCAATCACTTTTTTTGCCGTCAGGAAGCAGCTGTCAAAGCGGCGGTTTTGGTACGGCGTGACGGTCAGCCCTTTGCGCTTCGCCAGGTCAAACAACGTTTTCGCCTCTGCCATTGTCGGGGTAAACGGCTTTTCCACCAGCACGTTTTTGCCCGCCTCAAGCGCGCGTTTTGCGTACTCGAAATGGCTGTCAGCGTGGGTACAGACAATCACCAGTTTGACCTGCGGATCGTTGAAGACCTCATCAAGATCGCAGGTGAATTGAATATGGGAGTACTGGGGAGACTGCTCTTCCGGCTTCGCGCGACGCCGGTAGATATGGGCAACGTGCCAGCTGTCTTTGCGGTTGAGAACATACGGAAGGTGGTAACGCGTGGTGCTTTTGCCAAATCCAATAAATGCGCAATGTAATGTCATGGCTCAGTCCTTTTTAAGGTTACTGAGTGCAACCATAGCGCAAGTTTTGCCCTCACCCCAGCCCTCTTGCACGGGGAGCGGGCGAAAAAAGACAAAAAAAAGCCAGCGAAAAGCTGGCTAAAGTAATACTGGAAGCAATGTGAGCAATGTCGTGCTTTCAGGTTCCCGTAGGGGTCTTCCTGAACGCAGAGCAATAATAATCATTCTCATTCGCACTTGTCCAATCTTTTTTGCAAAAATTAGCAGTTGACTCAAATTTTAATCTCACTGATGTTGGAATGGACGTTTAACTGATTGAGGATGAAGGAATGAGTGAGATTGTGATACGCCATATCGAAGCCCGCGATGCAGAAGCGCTACGTGACATTATGTCGCATCCTGGGGTGTATCACGACACGCTACAACTTCCCCATCCCTCAATGGATATGTGGCATGACCGGGTCGCGACGAAACCGGGAAGACGGCATCTCGTCGCCTGTCTTGACCAGCGAGTGGTTGGCCATATGGCACTCGATGTGATGGAAAATCCCCGCCGCAGCCACGTTGCAACGTTCGGCATTAGCGTGGCCGCTGATGTACAGGGACGCGGTGTGGGTCATGCGCTCATGCGCGAAATGGTCAATCTCTGCGACAACTGGTTGCGCATTGAACGCATTGAGCTCACGGTTTTTGCGGATAACCCTGCGGCACTTGCGCTGTATAAGAAGTTTGGGTTTGAAATCGAAGGGACCGGCAGGAACTTCGCCCTGCGTAACGGCGACTATGTGGACGCGTATTACATGGCGCGGCTGAAGTGATAAATTGCCCGGTAGCGCGACGCTTATCGGGCAATAAAATCAGAACCCCGCCGTCAAATCATCCACCGAACGCGGATCCGAGGCCCCAAACAGCGTGCCGTCCGGGCCGACCATAATGCTCTGGGTGCTGCCCATTGCCTCTTTCAGCGCCACCTTCTGTCCGCGCTGCTCCAGCAGCTTGATGGTATCCGGGCTAAAGCCCTTCTCAACACGCAGCTCATCCGGCAGCCACTGGTGGTGGAAGCGCGGCGCGTTGGTCGCTTCGGCGACGTTCATCCCGAAATCGATACTGTTCACCACCATCTGCAGCACCGTGGTGATAATACGGCTGCCGCAAGGGCTGCCTGTCACCAGCCAGGTTTTACCGTCTTTGACCACGATGGTAGGCGACATGGACGACAGCGGACGCTTCTTCGGCCCGACCGCATTTGCATCCCCACCCACCAGCCCGTAGACGTTCGGCACGCCCGGTTTGGCCGAGAAGTCATCCATCTCGTTATTGAGCAGAATCCCGCTGTTGCCTGCCACGATGCCTGTACCAAAGGTGGTGTTGAGGGTATAGGTCACCGCCACCGCGTTACCGTCTTTATCCACCACCGAGAAGTGGGTGGTCTGGTTGCTCTCATACGGTGCCAGCTTGCCCGGGCGGATCTCGCTCGACGGTTTGGCCTTGTTGATGTCAATCTCATCAGCAATCGATTTGGCATAGGCTTTATTGGTCAGCGCCTGCCACGGCACCTTCACGAAGTCCGGGTCGCCCAGGTATTCTGAACGGTCGGCGTAGGCGCGTTTTTCCGCCTCTGCCATCACCTGCATGGCATCCGCACTGCCGAAGCCGAACTTGTGCATATCGAAGTTTTCAAGAATGTTGAGGATCTGCACGATGTGAATGCCGCCGGAAGACGGAGGCGGCATCGAGAAAACGTCATAGCCGCGATAGCTTCCGTGAATCGGCTCACGCTCGACGGCCTTGTACTCCGCGAGATCCGCTTTGGTGATAAGCCCACCGTTCTTTTGCATCTCTTCGGCAATCTGGTCGGCAATCGCCCCTTTGTAGAACGCATCCGGGCCGTGCTCCGCGATCAGCTCCAGACTTTTCGCCAGGTTCTTTTGCACCAGCTTATCGCCCTTCTTCAGCGGTTCGCCGTCTTTCCAGAAGATAGCCTTGCTGTTTTCGTGATTCGGAATCACTTCGCTGCCATAGGTTTTAAGATCGTCAGCCAGGGCGTCATTCACCACAAAACCTTCGCGGGCGAGCTTAATCGCAGGCTGTACCACTTTGTTGAGCGGCAGGGTGCCATATTTTTCCAGCGCCAGGGAGAAGCCTGCGACGGTGCCCGGCGTACCGGAGGCGAGATGCGAGGTCAGGGATTTTTTGCTGTCCGGGTTGCCTTGATCGTCAAGGAACATATCGCGGGAAGCCTGTCCGGGGGCCATCTCACGGAAGTCGATGGCGGTGGTTTTGCCGTCTTTGGTCCGCAGCATCATAAAGCCGCCGCCGCCCAGGTTCCCCGCCTGCGGATGCGTCACCGCCAGCGCATAGCCCACCGCGACTGCCGCATCCACCGCATTACCGCCCTGACGGAGAATATCGACGCCCACTTTCGTTGCCAGCGCATCCACCGACGCCACCATACCCTGCGTTGCCCGCACGGGATGAAAAACATCTTCCTCCACGCCGTACGAGACTGGCGGAGCCGCTGGCGGGTTGGCCGCCACGCTAAATGTGCCGCCTGCCATCAGCGCGGCGATCGCTATCCAGCGCAAAAACGTTGGTTTCATCATTATTGTTCTCCAGGTGAAGAGGGCCATATTCCCCGCTTAAGCCTGGTTCACAACTCCTAAAAAATCATCGTCATGGTGAAATCAGGGTAAACTTAAGAGAAGCCTCAAAAGAAGGAGATGACAATGAAACGCTTACTGATTCTTACGGCGCTGCTTCCGTTTGCCGCGCTCGCACAGCCACTCAATACGATGAACAACCCGAACCAGCAGGGCTACGTCATTCCAAGCCAGCAGCGTATGCAAACGGAGATGATGAGCCAGCAGCAACAGCAGAAAGGGATGCTAAACCAGCAGTTGAAAACGCAGACCCAGATGCAGCAGCAAAGCCTGCAAAACCAGATGAACACCAACACCCAGCGCATACAGCAGGGTCAGGTGCGTGAGCAGCCGCTGCCTAACCCGAACGGCGGAATGCTGGGCGGCATGACCTCGTCGGGCAGCGGACAGCAGCATATGCTGCCGTCCCAGTCACCGTCGAATGGCGGGATGCTTAATTCTTCGCAGAACTAAAGTTCGGGCCGATCACGTCAATCGCATCGGTGCAGATGCTGTCCACCCCCCAGCGCAGCAGCTCCGCCGCGCGCTGAGGTTTGTTGACGGTATAGACCAGAATATGCAGCCCTGCCTCTTTCAACACGTTTACCCGTGCCTCATCCAGCAGCGCGTGGTTCAGGTGAATCGACACACACCCTAAACGGCTGGTCAGCTCACGCCAGTCATCACGCCACGTGTCGAGTAGCAGTCCGCGCGGCAACGCCGGAACGGACGCCTGCGCCGCCTCCAGGGCATCAATGTCAAACGACGACAGCAGGGGTGGCGTCATGCCCTCCCACAGCTCACGCGCGGCCAGCGCAATGACTTTACCTGTGAGCGGCCCGGTGCCGGTGGTTGGTTTGATTTCGATATTGGCCATCATGCCATGCAGGCGACAGCGGTCGGCCACTTCCGCCAGCAGAGGCAGCGGCTCGCCTTTGAACGCGCTGCTGTACCAGCTTCCGGCGTCGACGTTCAGCAGATCGCGCCACGGCAGGTCTCCCGCTACGCCCCAGCCATTGCTGGTGCGTTCGAGGTTGTCATCATGCAGAAGGAAAATCTCGCCGTCTTTCGATAGCTTGGCGTCGAACTCGATCATCGTGTGACCGTAATGCGCGCCCATATCGATAGCCGCCAGCGTGTTTTCCGGCGCCAGTTTACCGCCGCCCCGGTGGGCGACGATGTGGGGATAAGGCCAGTTACTCATATACGTTGTCCTGTTTCACCGTCGAATACGTGCAGGTGATTTTCCGGCAGATGCAGCCACAGTGTGCTGCCTGCTTTAGGGCGCTCCTGATGGGCCAGACGCACCACCATTTTTTGTTCACCCCAACGTCCGTGCGCCAGGTTGTCAGCCCCCAGCATCTCCAGCGTGTCCATGACCAGCGGCACGCCGCCTTCCGCCTGTGAGGTTAACCCAATATGTTCCGGGCGGATACCGAGCGTCATCTTACGCCCGGCATAGCCACGATAGTACCCGTTTACGGGCAGCGCCATCCCACTTTCCAGCTCAAAGTGCGTACCGGCGCTGCTGATCCGTCCTTCCAGCAGGTTCATCGCCGGGCTGCCAATAAAGCTCGCCACAAAGCGGGAGGCCGGTTTCTCGTATACCTCTACCGGGGTGCCAATCTGCTCGGCGACGCCTTTGTTCATCACCATCACGCGCTGAGCGAGGGTCATCGCTTCCACCTGATCGTGCGTCACATACAGGGAGGTGGTTTTCAGACGACGGTGCAGTTGCTGCAGCTCAAGGCGCATCTGCACGCGCAGCTTGGCATCAAGGTTTGAGAGCGGCTCGTCGAACAGGAACACCGCAGGGTCACGCACAATGGCGCGCCCCATCGCCACGCGCTGGCGCTGTCCGCCGGACAGTTCACGCGGACGGCGCTTGAGCAGGCCATCCAGCTCCAGAATACGCGCCGCCTCTTTCACGCGCTCATCGATATGGCTTTTGCCCATCCCGCGGATTTTCAGCCCCCATGCCATGTTCTCTTCCACGCTCATGTGCGGATAAAGGGCGTAGTTCTGAAACACCATCGCGATGCCCCGGTCCTTCGGCTCCATCTCGGTCACGCGCTGGCGATCGATCCATATATCGCCGCTGGTCACACGTTCAAGCCCGGCAACCATACGCAGCAGCGTCGATTTGCCGCAGCCTGACGGGCCAACCATCACGATAAACTCCCCGTCCGCCACGTCGAGCGTTAACGGCTGAATGACCTGGGTTTTGTTGTCCCAGCTTTTGGTCACTGCCTGTAATTTTAAACCTGCCATCTTATTTCTCACTGTCCACTAAACCACGCACGAACGCACGTTGCATGGCTAAAACGATAACGACCGGGGGGATAAGGGTGAGCAGCATCGCCGCCATCACCTGATTCCAGAGCGTGGTGCCTTCACCGGTGGCGATCATGCCTTTGATGCCCGCCACGGCGGTGCCAAGATTGACGTCCTGAATAATCAGCAGCGGCCACAGATACTGGTTCCAGCCGTAGATAAAGGTGATGACAAACAGCGCCGCAAGGTTGGTTTTCGACAGCGGCAGCACGATGTCACGGAAGAAGCGCATCGGCGAGGCACCGTCAATACGCGCGGCCTCAATCAGCTCGTCCGGCAGGGTCATAAAGAACTGGCGGAACAGGAAGGTGGCGGTGGCCGAGGCCATCAGCGGCAGGGTTAAACCTGCGTAGCTGTCCAGCATCTTCAGGTTGGCGATCACTTCCACCGTCGGGAAGATACGCACTTCGACCGGCAGCATCAGGGTGATGAAGATCATCCAGAAGAACAGGTTACGCAGGGGAAAGCGGAACCAGACGATGGCGAAGGCCGAGAGCATCGACACCGTGATTTTGCCCACCGTAATACCGAACGCCATGATGAAGCTGTTCAGCATCATCAGCCAGAATGGCGCGCTGTTAGCGCCCACGCCCTGGGTCCAGATGGTTTTCATGTTTTCGAAAAGATGCCCGCCTGGGATCAACGTCATCGGCGTATCAAACACCGCTTTGGTGTCCAGCGTGGCGGCAACGAAGGCCACATACAGCGGGAACAGAATGACGATGATGCCCAAAATCAGCATGGTGTGGCTGAACATCGTCAGCCCGCGACGGTTCTCGATCATTGGTAGCGCACCTTACTTTCGACATAACGGAACTGCACTACCGTGAGAAGGATGACGAGGAACATCAACACGACCGACTGGGCGGCGGATGCCGAGAGATCCAGACCGGCAAAGCCTTCGCGATAGATCTTATAGATAAGCGTCGTCGTGGCCTGCACCGGGCCACCGGCCGTGGCGGCGTCGATCACCGGGAAGGTGTCGAAGAAGGCGTAAACCAGGTTGACCACCAGCAGGAAGAAACTCACCGGGGCAATCAGCGGCAGTGACAGCCTAAAGAAACGACGGACCGGCCCTGCACCATCAATCGCCGCGGCTTCAACCAGCGAGCGCGGAATAGACTGCAGCGCAGCAAAGAAGAACAGGAAGTTGTAGCTGATCTGTTTCCACACCGACGCGAAGACCACCAGGAACATCGCCTGACCGCTGTTCTGGGCGTGGTTCCAGTCGTAGCCGAACTCCGCCAGGAAATGGGTAATCAGCCCGCGCCCTGGGTTAAACAGGAAGATCCACAGCACGGCGGCGACGGCAGGCGCCACGGCGTAAGGTAGCAGCATCAGCGTCTGATACAGACGGCTGCCGCGCACCACGTAATCCACCAGCGCCGCGAAAAAGAGCGATGCGACAAGGCCGCTAACAGTGACCATCGCGCTGAACTTCATGGTCGTCCAGAAGGCGTCGAGGTAATAGCTGTCATGGAACAGCGCGGTAAAGTTGTCCAGCCCGACAAACTGGCTGGAAAGCCCAAACGGATCGACGCTTTGTACCGAGTACCAGAGCGCCTCGCCCGCAGGCCAGATAAAGAAGATAACGGTGATGACCAGCTGCGGCGCGACCAGCAAATACGGCAGCCAGCGCGAACGGAACACCGGACGGGATGAGGACATAGTTTAGCTCAGCGTAGGTAGCCCTCACCCCAGCCCTTCCCGAAGGGAGAGGGACAGGATGAGGGTAAAATGATTAAGACTTTGTTGATTGCTCAAAGCGGCGCAGCAGCTGATTACCGCGCTCTACCGCAGAATCCAGCGCCTGCTGTGGGGTTTTCTTCCCGGTCCACACGCTTTCCAGCTCTTCATCTACGATGGTACGGATCTGCGGCATGTTCCCCAGACGCAGGCCTTTGGTGAACGGCAATGGCGGCTTGTTGAGCATCTGACGCGTCGCGATATCCGCGCCCGGGTTTTTGCTGTAGAAGCCCTGCTCGCGGGTCAGGTCATACGCGGCCGTGGTGATAGGCAGGTAGCCGGTTTTCTGATGCCATTCGGCGGCATTCTCTGGCTTCGCCAGGAAGTCGAGGAACTCGGCCACGCCCTTGTAGGTGCCCTTGTCTTTGCCCTGCATGACCCACAGGCTCGCCCCACCGATGATGGCGTTCTGCGGTGCACCTTTCACGTCAGCGTCGTAAGGCATCATGCCTACGCCGTAGTTGAATTTTGCGTAATGACGGATATCCGCCAGAGAGCCGGAAGAGGCGGTCGTAATCGCGCAGTCACCGTTGTAGAACTTCTCGGTGGATTCGTCTTTACGCCCGAAGTAGCTGAAATCGCCCTTCTTGTTGAGATCGGCAAGCAGAGCGATGTGCTTCACCTGCTCTGGCTTGTTGAACTCCAGTACCGCGTCGGTGCCGTCGAAGCCGTTGTTTTTGGTGGCCACCGGCAAGCCGTGCCAGGCGCTGAAGTTTTCAATCTGGATCCAGCCCTGCCAGCCGCTGGCGTAGCCGCACTTCATCCCCGCCGCTTTCAGCTTAGCGGTGTACGCCGCCAGATCCTGCCAGGTTTTTGGCGGTTGTTCCGGATCTAAACCGGCTTTCTTGAAGGCGTCTTTGTTGTAGTACAGCACCGGCGTGGAGCTGTTAAACGGCTGAGACAGCAGATGACCGGTTTTGGAATCGGTGTAGTAACCCGCCACGGTCGGCACGAATTGCGATTCGTCGAAGTTGATACCTGCGTCTTTAAACACTTCGTAGACCGGTTTAATGGCTTTAGAGGCCATCATGGTCGCAGTACCGACTTCGTAAACCTGAAGCAGCGCAGGTGCATTACCGGTACGGAAAGCGGCAATGCCCGCGCTCAGGCTCTGCTCGTAGTTACCTTTGTACACCGGCACAATTTTGTAATCCGGATGGGTGTCGTTGAAACGCTGCGCCAGGGAGTCAACTTCTTTACCCAACTCCCCTTCCATGGAATGCCAGAACGGAATGGTGGTGACAGCCATTGCGTTCGCCGCAAAAGTCAGCCCCATTGCCAGACCCAAAGCTGTGTGTCGTAACGATGTCATTGTCATCTCTCTTATTGTGCCGGATGCGCGATATCACGCGTTTTTATGCTCGCGAGGTAACATGACATGCTCGAATGACAGAAAAATAACTGTTTCTTTACAGTGAGATGACAACAAAACGTCAGGCGGATGATGGTTGTGTGAAGGCGGTTGGGGTAAGTTCGGTGCGGTCTGGTGCCCTGCATGAAAAAAGGCAACTGACGTTGCCTTTTTGCTTTTGCTTTTATCTAGCCGCCGAGATAGGCGCTTCGCACCGCTTCGTTTGCCAGCAGCGCGTCGCCTGTATCGGAGAGCACCACGTGGCCGTTTTCCAGCACGTAGCCGCGGTCGGCGAGCTTCAGCGCCTGGTTGGCGTTCTGCTCGACGAGGAAGATGGTCATCCCCTCTTTACGCAGCTGTTCGATGGTGTCGAAGATTTGCTGAATGATGATCGGCGCAAGACCGAGCGACGGTTCATCCAGCAGCAGCAAACGCGGCTGGCTCATCAGCGCGCGGCCAATCGCCAGCATCTGCTGTTCACCACCAGACATCGTGCCGGCCCGCTGAATACGGCGCTCCCACAAACGTGGAAACAGCTCATAGACCCATTTGATGCGGGACTGGTACTGGTCGCGGTCAGCAAAGAAGCCGCCCATCGCGAGGTTCTCTTCCACCGTCATTCGTGAGAAGACGCGACGCCCTTCCGGGACAATCGCTACCGCTTCACGCATGATTCTGGCGGTTTGCCAGTCGGTAATATCTTTGCCATCAAAGACAATCCGCCCGCTGGTGGCGCGCGGGTCGCCGCACAGGGTGCCGAGCAGCGTGGTTTTACCCGCACCGTTCGCGCCAATCAGGGTGACGATTTCGCCCTGATTGATATGCAGGCTGACGTCGTGCAGCGCCTGTATCTTGCCGTAGTGAGCATTAACCTTGTCGAACGTTAACATCGCTTTTTCCATCTTATGCCTCACCCAGGTATGCACGGATCACGTCCGGGTTGTTGCGGATCTCTTCCGGCGTCCCGTTTGCCAGCGGCGTGCCCTGGTTTACCACGTAGATACGGTCAGAAATGCCCATCACCAGCTTCATATCATGCTCAATCAGCAGGATGGTGGTGTCATGATGATCGCGCAGTTCGGCAATCAACTCGTCCAGCTCTTTGGTCTCTTTCGGGTTAAGCCCTGCCGCCGGTTCATCGAGCATCAGGATTTCTGGCTGCGTCACCATGCAGCGCACGATCTCCAGACGGCGCTGGTCACCGTAGGCCAGGTTGCTGGCCTGACGGTTCGCATGCTGCAGCAGGCCGATACGGTCGAGCCAGGTGGCGGCGCGGTCGAGCGCTTCATCCTGAGCACGGCGGAAGGCCGGGGTTTTCAGCAGGCCAGAGAAAAGGCCGGTTTTGAGCTGCAGGTGTTGCGCCACCAGCAGGTTCTCTATCACCGTCATCTCGCGGAACAGACGCACGTGCTGGAAGGTACGCACCACCCCCATGCGGGCAATCTGCTGGCCCGGAAGCCCTTCCAGATGCTGGTCGCGCAGCTTGATGGTGCCACCCGTCGGCTTGTAGAAACCGGTCAGGCAGTTAAAGACCGTGGTTTTCCCCGCGCCGTTAGGGCCAATCAGGGAGACAATCTCTTTCTTGTGCAGATCCAGATTCACGTTGTTGACGGCCAGCAGGCCGCCAAAACGCATCATCAGGCCGTTAACGGATAATAATGGCTGGCTCATGCCTGCTCTCCTTTCGCTTGCCCGTTTTTCAGCTTCAGCTGTGGACGGGTCATCGGCAGCAAGCCCTGCGGACGCCAGATCATCATCAGCACCATCAAACCACCCAGCATAAGCATGCTGTATTCGTTAAAGTCACGCATCAGCTCACGGGAGACCACCAGCAGAATGGCCGCCAGGATAACGGCAAACTGCGAGCCCATACCGCCGAGCACCACAATCGCCAGCACAAAGGCAGATTCAGCAAAGGTAAACGATTCGGGGCTGACAAAGCCCTGACGCGCGGCAAACAGCGTACCGGCAAAACCGGCAAACGCGGCGCTGATGGTAAACGCGGTCAGCTTGATGCGGGTCGGGTTGAGGCCCAGTGAACGGCAGGCGATTTCATCTTCACGCAGCGCTTCCCACGCACGGCCCAGCGGCATACGCAGCAGACGGTTAATCACAAACAGGGTAAGCACCACCAGCAGCAGCGCCACCAGGTAGAGCCAAATCACCCGGTCGGACGGATCGTACTTCACGCCAAAGAAGTTGCTGAAAGTATCCCAGCCCCCTTCGCGAGCCGTACGGCTGAACTCCAGACCAAAGAAGGTCGGTTTCGGGATCTGGCTGATCCCGTTCGGGCCGCCGGTCACTTCGGTGTTGTTAAGCAGCAGGATACGCACGATTTCGCCGAAGCCTAAAGTCACAATCGCCAGATAGTCACCGCGCAGGCGTAAGACCGGGAAGCCCAGCAGGAAGCCCGCCGCGGCGGAGACCAGGCCCGCCAGCGGCAGACAGGTCCAGAAGCCGAGACCGTAATAGTGGTTCAGCAGCGCGAAGGTATAGGCCCCGATGGCGTAGAAACCACCGTAGCCCAGCACCAGCAGGCCAGACAGCCCCACCACTACGTTCAGGCCCAGACCGAGGATCACGTAGATCATGGTCAGGGTCGCGATATCGACCGTACCGCGAGAGACCACAAACGGCCACGCCACCGCAGCCACCAGCAGCGCCACGAAGAACAGCTTCTGCTTAACGGTTGAGCCGTCGAGAGCCGGCAGAACGAATTTCGGACCGGAGACACTTTTCAGCGTCTTCTGGAACACAGGACGCAGCATCTGGAACAGAAACACAACCGCGGTGCCAATGAATATCCACTGCCAGCGAATGTCGGCGGCGGTATCCACCACCAGTTTTGTGCCGTCCAGCTCTAACTGGACGCCCATAAAGACGCCTGCCAGCACGAAGAACATGGCGGCTGAGAGGAGCGCCATTGCGAAATGCATCGGTTTCATACTTTCTCTACCTCCGGACGACCCAGAATACCGGTAGGCATTACCAGCAGAACCAGAATCAGCAGGGCAAACGACACCACATCTTTATATTCCGTACTCAGATACGCGGAGGAGAGCGCTTCGGCCACGCCCAGGATCAGGCCGCCAATCATCGCGCCAGGAATACTGCCGATACCGCCCAGGACCGCCGCGGTGAAAGCTTTCATCCCGGCCATAAAGCCGATGTACGGGTTGATAACGCCGTAGAACTGCCCCAGCAGGACACCCGCGACCGCCGCCATCGCTGCCCCAATCACAAAGGTCAGGGCGATAACGCGGTCGGTGTTGATGCCAAGCAGGCTCGCCATCTTCAGATCTTCAGCGCAGGCACGGCAGGCGCGTCCCATACGCGAGTAGCGGATAAAGACCGTCAGGGCGAGCATTGCAACGAAGGTCACCACCCAGATCACCAGCTGCATGGTGGTGATAGAGGCAGAGAAGTTCTCGCTGGCACCGACCACCCACTGACCGTTGAACAGGCTTGGCAGCGCCACGTCGCGCGAGCCTTCCGTCAGGCTGACGTAGTTTTGCAGGAAGATCGACATCCCGATGGCGGAGATCAGCGCAATCAGGCGTTTGGAGCTACGCACCGGCCGGTACGCCACGCGTTCAATGCTCCAGCCATAGGCGCTGGCAATCACAATCGCGCCGACAAACCCGGCGGCGACCAGCAGCCAGCTGCTGTCGATACCCATCATCATCAGGGCGGCGATAATCATAAAGGAGACATAGCTACCGATCATGTAGACCTCGCCGTGGGCGAAGTTAATCATGCCGATAATGCCGTAAACCATCGTGTAGCCGATGGCGATCAGCGCGTAGGTGCTTCCCAGCGTGACGCCGTTAAACATCTGCTGCAGGAAATAGAGAAACTGCTCGGACATATGCAAACCTTTTTATACCCGCCCGGCGGTCCGGGCGGTGGGATAATTATTTGGCGACCGAGGACGAACCGTCGGCGTGCCACTTAAAGACACCAAACTCAAATCCCTTCAGATCGCCTTTCTCATCCCAGTTCAGCGGCCCAATCACGGTGTTCGCCCCGTGTGCTTTTAAATCTTTCACCAGATCCAGCGGTTCTTTGCTGCCGGTGCGATCCAGCGCGGTTGCCAGAGACTGCACCGCCGCGTAGGTGATCCAGACGTACGGACCACTTGGATCTTTCTTCTGCGCCTTGAGCGCGTCTACGATAGCCTTGTTCGCAGGATCCTGGTCATAGCGTTTTGGCATCGTCACCAGCATGCCTTCGCCTGCGTCCCCGGCGATGTTCGACAGGGAGGCGTTACCGACGCCTTCTGGCCCCATAAACTGGGTTTTCAGCCCGACCGAACGCGCCTGACGCAGCATCTGACCCATTTCCGGGTAGTAGCCGCCGTAGTAAACAAAATCGATATTCTCTTTTTGCAGACGGGCGATCAGCGCGGAGAAATCTTTCTCGCCAGCGGTGATGCCATCAAAGAAGACGATATTCGCGCCGCCTTTTTTCAGCCCGTCCTGAACGGAACGCGCCAGGCCTTCGCCGTACTGCTGTTTGTCATGAATAATGGCGATGCGCGTCGGCTTGACGGTGTCGAGGATGTATCGGGCGGCGGTTGGTCCCTGAGACGAGTCCAGACCGGCAGTACGCATGATGTGCTGATAACCGCGCTGAGTCAGTTCAGGGTTGGTTGCGCCCGGGGTAATCATCAGAATGCCTTCGTCTTCGTAGATATCAGACGCAGGCTGGGTGGACGACGAGCACAGGTGGCCAATCACGTACTGGATGCCATCGTTCACGATTTTGTTAGCGACCGCGACGGCCTGTTTGGGATCGCAGGCGTCGTCATATTCCACGCCAACCAGCTTGTCGCCTTTGATGCCGCCTTTGGCGTTGATGTCTTTGATTGCCTGGCGAGCACCGTTGAACTCCATGTCCCCCCACTGGGCAACAGGACCGGACATCGCACCCACTACAGCAACCTTAATATCTTCCGCCATGGCTGCATGCGAAATCGCCAATGCAACCATCCCCGCGAGTAACGTCTTCGCGTTCCTTTTCATCTCTGAATCCCCATTCGTGATGTCGTGTATATATTTTGTTTTATTATGGTTAAAAAGCATTCTGTACTTTTAATGCACAACGCTATTTTTACCAGCGCCTTTAATGGTTTAGCGCAGTTTTTTCATAAAAACCAGACTAAAATCTCTATTTTTCAGGCGATTAAGCAAAGATAATATTCTGAAACAAGGCAGAGATAAACAAATAAAATTGCAGTTTGCAGCATAAAATAACGGTACAAAGCGCCGAATAATTCACTGCCATTCAGGTTAAAATTCTGCTTATTTTTCGATCCATGTGTTTTCAAACTGCCCTTCGCGCTGCCAAAAAACTAATCACCTGGTGAGCCGGGATAAAAAGAGGAAGCCGCTGAGGGAATAAATTGAGTACACTGCCCCTACTCAATTTGATTTGGACAAGCAGCTAATGAAACTGACTATCGTGCGTCTGGTGACCTTTAGCGACCAGGATCATATCGACCTGGGCAAGATCTGGCCGGAATATTCCCCTTCGTCGCTCCGTGTCGATGAGACACACCGCATCTACGCCGCGCGCTTTAACGAGCGTCTGCTCGCCGCGGTTCGCGTGACGCTGAGCGGCACCGAAGGGGCGCTGGACTCACTGCGCGTACGTGACGTGACCCGTCGTCGCGGTGTGGGGCAGTATTTAATTGAAGAGATAATCCGTGAAAACCCGAACGTTACCTCCTGGTGGATGGCCGACGTGGGCGTGGAAGACCGCGGCGTGATGGCGGCGTTTATGCAGGCGTTAGGGTTTACGGCGCAGGAAAACGGGTGGGAGAAACGTCAGGTTTGCTGAATGCCGCCTGATGCCCTCCCCCCGCCCCTCTCCCACAGGAGAGGGAGCAAATACTAAAACGGCAACCGAAAGGTTGCCGTTTGCTTTTATTTGGCGTCGGTCGCCGTTCCGTTAGCATGCCAGTCAAACACGCCGAACTCGAAGCCTTTCAGATCGCCCTTCGCATCCCAGGAAAGCGGACCCATCACGGTATCGACAGAGTGGGCTTTCAGCCAGGTGGCAATCTCAGCCGGATCGGCTGACTGGTTCAGACCCGCCTGCAGAGACTGCAGCGCAGCGTAGGTGGTCCAGACAAACGCGCCGCTTGGATCCTGTTTCTTCGCCTTGATGGCATCTACGATCGGTTTGTTCGCAGGCACCTGGTCGTAGTTCTTAGGTTTGGTCACCAGCAGGCCTTCAGCAGACTCACCGGCGATGTTAGACAGGGAAACGTTCGCAACCCCTTCCGGACCCATAAACTGGGTTTTCAGGCCGGCCGCACGTGCCTGACGCAGGATCTGGCCCATTTCAGGGTGATAGCCACCGTAGTAAACGAAATCAATGTTCTCTTTCTTCAGACGCGCCACCAGAGTGGAGAAGTCTTTCTCACCGGCGGTGATACCGTCGAAGAAGACCACATTGGCATTGCCTTTCTTCAGACCATCCTGCACGGCACGCGCCAGACCTTCACCATACTGCTGTTTGTCGTGAACAATCGCGATACGCTTCGGCTTCACGTTGTCCAGAATGTATTTTGCCGCGGTTGGGCCCTGGTCTGAATCCAGACCGGTGGTACGCAGGGTCAGCTTATAGCCACGTGCGGTCAGCTCCGGCGCCGTTGCAGCCGGGGTGATCATCAGAATGCCTTCGTCTTCGTAGATATCAGACGCGGGCTGCGTGGAAGAGGAGCACAGGTGACCGATAACGTATTTGATTCCGTCGTTCACCACTTTGTTCGCCACGGCAACCGCTTGTTTCGGGTCACAGGCATCATCATATTTTACGATCTGCAGTTTTTCGCCCTTGATGCCGCCCTTAGCATTAATGTCTGCAACCGCCTGTTCTGCGCCGGTAAATTCCTGGTCGCCGTACTGTGCTACCGGACCGGACATCGCGCCCACGACAGCCACTTTAATATCGGCCTGTGCCATCGTGCTGAATGCCAACGCAATACATCCTGCCAGTAACGCTTTACCCTTCATATTCATCCTGAGATTCCCCATTATTATGGTTATTACGATTGTCGTGATGTTGTTGTGTAGCGCTTTATTTCAGTTATAGGTATGACAGTCGCGCTTTTTCAGCATACTCTGCTAAAACATACCCCATTTTTATGATTTTGGAATAGCTAATTTGAAATGAATATATGATAAGCCCGGCAGGGATCACCGCCGGGCCAGGGCTTTAACGTGTCAGCGACGCGGAGATAATATCCAGCGCTTTACGGAACTGAACTTCGGGGATGGTAAGCGGATAGAGGAAACGGATAACGTTGCCGTACACGCCGCAGCTCAGCAGCAATAGACCTTCCTGCAACGCACGCTCCTGGACCTGACGCGTGAATTCCGGCGACGGCAGTCCGGTTTGCGGGTCGTTAAACTCCACCGCCACCATTGAGCCCTGGGCACGGATATCGGCAATAAACGGACAGTCGCCCTTCGCTTTGTTCAGCACTTCCACCAGATGATGGCCAAGATGCGCCGCGCGCGTGCAGAGATCCTCTTCATCAATCACATCCAGCACGGCATGGGCTGCGGCAATCGCCAGCGGGTTGCCGGCGTAAGTCCCGCCCAGCCCGCCAGGTGCGGGGGCATCCATCACTTCCGCCCGGCCAGAGACCGCCGAGAGCGGCATCCCGCCGGCCAGGCTTTTCGCCATGGTGATCAAATCCGGCTTCACGCAATGGTGTTCCATCGAGAACAGCTTGCCGGTTCGCGCAAAGCCACTTTGCACTTCGTCGGCAATCAGCAAAATTCCGTGCGTATCGCACAGTTCGCGCAGGGCTTGCATAAAATCGGCGGGGGCAATGTTGAATCCCCCCTCCCCCTGAACCGGTTCCAGGATAATGGCCGCCACCTGGTCCGGCGCAATGTCGGCTTTGAAGATGCGTTCGAGGCTTTTTAACGCTTCTGCCGTGCTGACGCCGTACAGATCATTTGGATAGTGTGCGTGATAAACCGATCCTGGAAACGGACCGAAACCGAGTTTGTACGGCGCCACTTTCCCCGTCAACGCCATCGTCATAAAGGTACGGCCGTGGAAGGCACCGCCAAAGGCGATCAGGCCAGGACGACGGGTATACGCGCGGGCAATTTTTACCGCGTTTTCGACCGCCTCTGCTCCCGTAGAGAAGAAAGCCGTTTTGGCAGGCCCATCAACGGGTACACGTTGGTTGATACGCTCGGCAAGCGCCACATAGCCTTCGTACGGGACAATCTGATATGCCGTATGGGTAAATGCGTGGAGTTGTTTTTCGATGGCGGCAATAACTTTTGGATGCCGATGGCCGGTATTCAGCACCGCAATCCCGGCGGCGAAGTCGATATACTCGTTACCCTCGACGTCCCACACCGTGGCATTTTCGGCTTTATCGGCGTAGAAGTTACACATCACGCCGATACCGCGCGGCGTCGCCTGCAAACGCCGGTCATTCAGTTCACTGTTTTTCACCCTGTCCCCCTGAGAAAGTCACCTGCTTAGCGCATCTGTAAGTGTTTGCCAGGGGGAGGGAATTCGCCAGAGCGGGAGATAAAAAAACAAAACCCCCGAATTTGCATTCGAGGGTTATCGGGGACATCGCGGAAATTACGCTTCGATAGCGGCGCGAAGTTTTTTCATGGCGTTCTTTTCAAGCTGACGCACACGTTCAGCGGAGACGCCGTAGCGGTCGGCCAGCTCCTGCAGCGTGGACTTGTTGTCTTCGTCCAGCCAGCGGGCGCGGATAATATCCTGGCTACGTTCGTCGAGGCCTTCCATTGCTGAAGTCAGCTTGTTCGCGGCCTGATCTTCCCAGTTATCCTCTTCAATGCCGTCAGCAAAGTTAGAGGTTTTATCCTGCAGATACAGAACCGGTGCCATTGGCTGGCTGTCAGAGCCGTCGTCGTCGGAGGACATATCGAAGGTCATGTCCTGCGCGGCCATACGGGATTCCATCTCACGCACGTCTTTGCTGGATACGCCCAGCTCGCGCGCCACCATTTCAACTTCATCCTGATTGAACCAGCCCAGACGCTGCTTGGTTTTACGCAGGTTGAAGAACAGTTTACGTTGCGCTTTTGTCGTGGCGACTTTCACGATACGCCAGTTGCGCAGCACGTATTCATGAATTTCTGCTTTGATCCAGTGCACGGCGAAGGAGACCAGTCGCACACCCACTTCCGGGTTGAAGCGACGTACAGCCTTCATCAGACCGATGTTACCTTCCTGAATCAAGTCCGCCTGCGGCAGGCCATAGCCCGCATAATTACGAGCAATGTGAACAACAAAGCGCAGGTGAGACAGGATCAGCTTTTTCGCTGCTTCCAGATCGCCCTGGTAATGCAGCTTTTCAGCAAGCTCCTTTTCTTCCTCGGCCGTTAACATCGGCCAGGTGTTCGCAGCCCGGATATAAGATTCCAGGTTACCAACAGGGGCTAAAGCTAAAGTTTGCATTTCTTTGGTCATTCATTCCTCTCAATGTTTCTTCTGGTCCAGGCTGTCCCCATCAGGCAACAACCATGCCAAAGCGTTTGAGCCACGAGATTAGCATTCACTCTTTTATCAGACAGTGATTTTATCCACAAGTTCCAGGTGCAACGGTGAATAAATTACGCACAAATTGTGACATGGAGATGATAACAGGGGAAGAGACAACAGGGACGCTTTCCCTGCAGAGCGAACATCTCGGTGCAGGGAAAGATTATATCACGCTTTTATTAGTCGGGAGTAAAGTGACGTAAATGTTGCACGGTTGCCAGCCATGCTGCCACCCAGCCGATCATTGAGCACACCAGCAACAGTAACAGGCACTCATCGAACCCTAAGCCACTGATATCAAACTTCGTTCCGAAAACCTGCGCCACCTCGGTTACGGCAGAGGACAGCCGCATCACCAAAATTTCTGACAATATCAGTGAAAGAAATGCGCCGGAAAAACCGAGCAATGCGCCGCCGTACAGGAACGGACGCAGGATGAAGCCATCCGTCGCACCAATCAGTTTCTGCACGTTGATGGTGTCGCGACGCGCGAAAATGCTCAGGCGCACGCTGTTACCGATGACAAGGAAGACCGCCGCCACCATCAGCACACCAATCATCGCCGCCACGCGCCCTACCAGCCCGGTCAGCGCAGCAAGACGCGCAAACCAGCTGTCATCCATGCGCACTTCATCAATCCCGTTGATACGGGTGATGCGGTCACGCAGGGTGTTGAGCGAATCGGTCCCCTGGAAATCGAGTTTCGGGATCACCACCGCCACGGCCGGGAGGGGGTTCTCTTCAAGCATGTCCAGCGCACCGCCAAAGCCTGACCAGTTACGGAACTCGCCCAAGGCTTCTTCACGAGAGAGATAATTCACTTTCTCTACGCCCTGTTCGGCCTGGATTTGCCCCACAACCTGCGCCGCCGCGTTATCGTCGAGCGCCTTATCCAGATAGACCGTGATCTGCGGAGAAGGATAGTACTGCGACGCCGCCTGGTTAACGTTTTTATAGACCATGTAGCAGACGCTTGGCAGCGTCAGGGAGATGGCAATCACCATCACCGTCAGGAACGTCGCCAGCGGTTTGCTTTTCAGGTCCTGCAACGCACCGTGGAACGCATAACGCACCTGCTCGTTGAACACGTTGGTTTTGCGGGAGTTCGGCTTAGGCGCCGCTTTCGCACGCTTTGGCGCATTACGATTGCCGTCACCGCCGCCCTGCGGCTTACGGAAGCGGTCAAACCGGTTTCCGAACTGCCGAATCTGGTTTATTGCATCACGCTTATTCACCGAGGCCTCCGTGCAAATGACCGTCGCTCAGGGTCAGCATGCGGTACGAACGACGGGAAATCAGCCCGATGTCGTGCGTTGCCATCAATACCGTCACCCCAACGCGGTTAAATTCCTCAAACAGACGCAAAATCCCTTCTGACAGGGCGTCGTCCAGGTTACCGGTCGGTTCATCCGCCAGCAGTACCGCAGGTTTGTTCACCACCGCACGGGCAATCCCCACACGCTGCTGTTCACCGCCAGACAGCTGGATCGGGAAGTTCTTCGCTTTGTCCAGCAGCCCGACTTTATCCAGCGCCGCAGAGACGCGACGACGGATATCATCATAGCTGGCACCGGCAATAATCAGCGGAATGGCCACGTTATCGAAAACGGTGCGATCCATCAGCAGGTGGTGGTCCTGGAAAATCATGCCAATCTGACGACGCAGGAACGGCACCTCACGGTTTTTCAGACGGCTAATATCATGGCCGCTGAACCAGATTTTCCCGGCGCTCGGCCGCTCGATCCCACAGATAAGCTTGAGCAGGGTACTTTTCCCCGCGCCGGAATGGCCGGTCAGGAATGCCATCTCGCCTGGCTGCAGGTGGAATGTCACCCCCTGCAGCGCTTGTCTCCCACCGAGATAGGCCTTGCTGACGTGTTCAAAGCGAATCATTGTTAGTCCTCTCGGGCAAATAGTGCCTCAATAAAGTCGTCCGCTTTAAACGGACGTAAATCCTCAATACGCTCGCCCACACCGATGTAACGGATAGGAATATTGAACTGATCGGCCACGGAGAAGATCACCCCGCCTTTCGCGGTGCCGTCCAGTTTGGTCAGCGTGATCCCGGTCAGCCCTACCGCTTCATGGAACAGCTTCGCCTGGCTGATGGCGTTCTGTCCGGTGCTGGCATCAATGGTCAGCATAATTTCATGCGGTGCCTCTTCGTCCAGCTTCTTCATGACACGGACGATTTTCTTCAACTCTTCCATCAGGTGCGCTTTGTTCTGCAAACGCCCTGCGGTATCGGCAATCAGCACATCCACGTTACGCGACTTCGCCGCCTGGATAGCGTCAAAGATAACGGAGGCGGAATCCGCACCGGTATGCTGCGCAATCACCGGGATGTTGTTACGCTGGCCCCAGACCTGCAGCTGCTCAACCGCCGCCGCACGGAAGGTATCACCTGCCGCCAGCATTACCGATTTGCCCTGCTGCTCAAACTGTCGCGCCAGCTTGCCGATGGTGGTGGTTTTCCCCACACCGTTCACGCCAACCATCAGAATAACAAATGGCGTTTTGCCTTCAATATTAAGCGGTTCGTCAACTTTTGCGAGGATTTCGCCCATCTCGTCTTTCAGCAGACCGTACAGCGCTTCGGCGTCACGCAGCTCCTTGCGGCTCGCCCCTTCGGTCAGACTGGCGATGATCTTACGGGTTGTTTCCACCCCAACGTCGGCGATCAGCAGTTGCTCTTCCAGCTCTTCAAAGAGATCGTCGTCGATCTTCTTGCCGCGGAACAGACTGATAAATCCGGAACCTAAGTTTTCTTTGGTTTTGAGCAGGCTACGCTTCAGGCGGGCGAAGAAACCTTCTTTGGTGGGTTTTTCCTGCTCCTGAGCAACCTCTTCACCCTGCTCTGGTTGCGCTTCCACCGGCACGACGATAACCGCTTCTTCCGCCGCGTCTGCCGCCAGCGCCTGGGCTTCCAGCTCTTCGTCGGTAAGCGCTGGCTCGTCTTGTGCTTCTTCTTCCACCGCCTCAACAATTTCGACGGTTTCTGCCTCGGCCTGCCACTCCTGCGCTGAAACCTCTTCGGTTTTCACCTCTTCCGGCAGTGGCAACGTTTCATGCTCGATAATCGCCTGCGGCGTATCGATAACGTCTTCTACCACAACGGGTTCTGGCTTCTCGCTTTCCTGAACCTGTTCGGTAACTTCCACCACCTCTTCAGCAAAGGCTTCGGTCTCTTCTTTGCTGTGCGCGTGCTCTTCCGCGTCGACAACGGCGGCAGTTTCTACCGGCGTTTCAGGCTGAGACTGCTCTTCAACGGCTTGTTGTTCTTCGGTTTTCTGCTCTGTTTCTTGCTCTTTTTCACCGAAGCCCAGCCAGGAAAAGAAGCCACGTTTTTTTTGTTTTGCCATCTGCGACTACACTCCTCGCGGCGCTATATACATGGAAGCTAAAAAAATGATGAAATAGTCTAACACTTTACTTAATTGACATCACCGCCCGCAATCGCAGGCCAATTGTTAACAGAGCTTTCCAGAGATGAAGAAACCCAACCGCGCCCCAGCCGGTCAAATTCGTATTATCGGCGGCCAGTGGCGAGGCCGGAAATTACCGGTGCCGGATAGCCCCGGACTACGCCCAACCACGGACCGCGTACGCGAAACGCTGTTTAACTGGCTGGCCCCCTCAATGGTGGATGCCCACTGCCTGGACTGCTTCGCGGGCAGCGGCGCGCTGGGTCTGGAGGCGCTGTCGCGCTATGCCGCCAGCGCCACGCTGCTGGAAATGGAGCGCGGCGTTGCGCAGACGTTGCAGCAAAATCTGGCAACGCTGAAAGCGACCAACGCCAAAGTAGTGAATACCAACACACTGAGCTTCCTCGCGCAAAAGGGCACGCCGCACAACGTGGTGTTTGTCGACCCGCCGTTCCGCAAGGGGCTGCTGGAAGAGACGTTATCCCTGCTGGAAAACAACGGCTGGCTGGCGGATGACGCGTTAATCTACGTCGAAAGCGAAGTCGAAAATGGTTTACCGCCGGTCCCGGTACACTGGGATCTGCACCGAGAAAAAGTGGCAGGTCAGGTCGCTTATCGTCTGTATCACCGTCAGGCACAAGGAGAATCCAATGCCAGTACTGATTAATGTGGGACGTTTGTTGATGCTGGGCGTCTGGGCATTTCTGCTCCTCAATCTGGTGCACCCGTTCCCGCGCCCGATGAACATCTTTGTGAACGTGGCCTTTATCTTTACCACCTTCATGCACGCCCTGCAGATGGTGATGCTGAAAAACGGCCTGCCAAAAGACGGTCCGCAGATGACCGGCTGGCAGCAGCTGCGCGTGTTTATTTTTGGCGTATTTGAACTGCTGGTGTGGATGAAGAAATTTAAGGCCCAGGCGAAGAAGTAAGGCGCCTCAAGCCTCAGCCTACCCCTCTCCCTGCGGGAGAGGGAACATTACCGATCTGGCGTAAACCCTTCAAACCGCGACCCTTTGTAACTCAGCATCCCTTTTTCTCCCACCGTCAGTTGATGGTACTGCTGCGCCTCCAGACGGTAGGTCATCTCCAGCCCGCCGGTTTCCGGCTTAAAGCTCGCTTCATAGCGCATGGTGGCTCCCGCCGGCGTAACCTGCTGCTGGCGCGAGCGTCGGTCATTGAGGGCTTTCTCGCGTTTATTGCTTACCACCACGCGTTTTTGCATCAACGGCGCGGCATCGTTGTCCGCCTTCTCACGGCGCTGCTGCACGAAACGAAAGGAGGCGGCAATGACGATAATCGCCACCACGATAACGAAAAAAAGCGGCATCTTGCTCATTCAAAAATCCCATCAGATTATACGGAATTCAGCATACCCTGCCTTCCCCGGCATTGCCAAACGCCTGCCCCCATCACTACACTGAAGAAGAAACTGATTATTCAGACTCAACAGTTACAGGGAGTTAATATGCTTTGGTCATTTATCGCTGTCTGTTTTTCCGCATGGCTTTACGTCGATGCATCCTATCGCGGCCCTGCCTGGCAGCGATGGTTGTTTAAACCCGTCACGCTGTTGTTACTCCTGCTGCTTGCCTGGCAAGCGCCCATGTTTAACGCCGTCAGCTATCTGGTTCTTGCCGGTCTGTGTGCGTCCCTGATTGGTGATGCCTTAACCCTGCTGCCGCGACAGCGCCTGCTGTATGCCGTTGGGGCATTTTTCCTGTCGCATCTGCTTTATACCATTTACTTCGCCAGCCAGATGACGCTCTCCTTCTTCTGGCCGCTGCCGCTGGTGCTGCTGGTCATTGGCGCGCTGCTGATCGCGGTGATCTGGACGCGTCTGGAAGAGATGCGCTTGCCTGTCTGCACGTTTATCGCCATGACGCTGGTGATGGTATGGCTGGCGGGTGAACTGTGGTTCTTCCGTCCGACGGCACCGGCAATGTCCGCGTTCTTTGGTGCCACGCTGCTGTTACTCGGGAATATCGTCTGGCTGGGCAGCCACTATCGTCGCCGCTTCCGTGCGGATAACGCGATTGCCGCCGCCTGCTACTTTGCCGGTCACTTCCTGATTGTGCGTTCACTGTATATCTAAATAAGCCTTGACTCTGGAGTCGACTCCAGAGTGTATGCTGCGGTTAATGAGAAAATTATCATTACCGGAGACTGCCATGTCGACTCCAGAAACACCTAAAAAAGTTCCACAATTCTCGGCACTTAAGCTCAGCCCCGTTCCCGCGAAGGACGACTGCTGCTGCGACGGCGCATGCGAAACGCAAAACACGCTGCCGCTCCCTGAAAGCGCAAACCGCTACAGCTGGGTGGTCAACGGTATGGACTGCGCGGCCTGCGCCCGTAAAGTCGAAAACGCGGTAAAACAGGTCCCCGGCGTCAGCCACGTCCAGGTGCTCTTCGCCACCGAGAAGCTGCTGGTCAGCGCCGATAATGACATCAGCACGCTGGTTGAAGCCGCCGTCAGTAAGGCCGGTTACAGCCTGCGCAGCGAAACCGCACCTGTCGAAAAGACGTCAGCCCTGCGAGAAAACCTGCCCATTATCACCCTTATCATCATGATGGCCCTGAGCTGGGGTCTGGAGCAATTTAACCACCCGTTCGGTAACCTGGCGTTCATCGCCACGACGCTTGTCGGACTGTTCCCGATTGCCCGTCAGGCCGTGCGGCTGATGAAAAGCGGAAGCTGGTTCGCCATCGAAACGCTGATGAGCGTGGCAGCGATCGGCGCGTTGTTTATTGGCGCGACGGCGGAAGCGGCCATGGTGCTGTTGCTGTTCTTAATTGGCGAGCGCCTTGAGGGCTGGGCGGCGAGTCGGGCACGGAAAGGGGTCAGCGCGCTGATGGCGCTGAAACCGGAAACCGCAACGCGGGTGACGGGCAGCGAACGCCAGACGGTGGCAATTAACACGCTGCGCCCGGGTGATGTGATTGAGGTCGCCGCCGGCGGGCGTCTGCCTGCGGACGGTGAACTGCTTACCGCCACGGCGAGTTTCGATGAAAGTGCCCTCACCGGCGAGTCGATTCCGGTTGAACGCTCAGCGGGCGAGAAAGTGCCTGCAGGCGCCACCAGCGTCGATCGTCTGGTGCAACTCACGGTCCTCTCCGGACCGGGTGAGAGCGCCATCGACCGCATCCTGAAGCTGATTGAAGAGGCTGAGGAGCGTCGCGCACCCGTTGAGCGCTTTATCGATCGCTTCAGCCGGATCTACACCCCCGCCATCATGCTGGTCGCTCTGCTGGTGACAATTATTCCACCGTTATTCCTGGGCGCAGCCTGGGAAGGCTGGGTTTATAAAGGTCTGACATTGCTGCTGATTGGTTGCCCGTGCGCGCTGGTGATCTCCACGCCGGCGGCCATTACCTCCGGTCTGGCGGCCGCGGCGCGTCGTGGAGCGCTGATTAAAGGCGGTGCGGCGCTGGAGCAACTGAGCCAGGTACAACATATCGCCTTCGATAAAACCGGTACGCTGACGGTGGGTAAACCGCAGGTCACGGGCATTTATCCTCAGGAGGGCAGTGAAAATACGCTGCTCACCCTGGCCGCTGCCGTCGAACAAGGCTCCACCCACCCGCTGGCACAGGCAATAGTCCGCGAGGCGCAGTCGCGTGGGCTGGACATCCCTGCCGCCACCGCACAGCGGGCGCTGGTCGGGTCCGGGATTGAAGCCGACGTTGAAGAGAATAACGTCCTGATCGTTGCCGCGAATACGTTTCCGGCGGCCGGGCTGAGTCAGCAAGTCCAGGCGCTGGAACAGGCCGGGCAAACCGTGGTGATGGTGGTGCAAAACGGCGTGGCGATAGGGATGCTGGCACTGCGTGACACCCTGCGTGACGATGCAAAAGACGCCGTCGCCGCGCTGCATCAACTGGGCGTGCAGGGGGTGATCCTCACCGGGGATAACCCGCGAGCCGCGGCAGCGATTGCCGGTGAGCTGGGGCTGGCGTTTAAAGCCGGGTTATTGCCTGCGGATAAAGTGCGCGCCGTAACGGAACTGAACAACCATGCACCGCTGGCAATGGTGGGTGACGGCATCAACGATGCCCCGGCGATGAAAGCCGCCACCATTGGCATTGCAATGGGCAGCGGCACCGACGTGGCGCTCGAAACCGCCGACGCGGCGCTCACCCACAACCGCCTGACCGGGCTGGCGCAGATGATTGCTCTGGCGCGCGCCACGCGGGCCAATATCCGTCAGAACATCGGGATTGCGCTGGGCCTGAAGGGAATTTTCCTGGTCACCACGCTGCTCGGTATAACCGGCCTGTGGCTGGCTGTGCTGGCGGATACCGGCGCGACGGTACTGGTGACGGCGAACGCGCTCCGCTTATTACGTCGACAATAACACGAGATGCCCTCTCCCACCGGGAGAGGGAGAAAACCTTTCTAAACCATCGTTTCAAAATTTCACGCTTTTGTGAGGCGCTTCACCTCCGCTTTTCCGGCCGTAGTCTAGTTTTTAAGCGTACAAAAATAAAACACTGTTTTAACGCTTATCTCACTACCCTGGAGTTGACCCGATGAAAACGACCCTCAAGCCGTTACTGGCCGCCCTGTGCCTCTCCGCTTTTGCCTGCTCTGTCGCTGCGCAAACCATCAAAGCCGCCGATGTGCACCCTGAAGGCTACCCGAACGTGGTGGCGGTTCAGCAAATGGGTGAAAAACTCAAACAACAAACCGACGGCAAGCTGGAGATCAAGGTCTTCCCCGGCGGCGTGCTGGGGGATGAAAAACAGATGATTGAGCAGGCGCAGATGGGGGCGATCGATATGATCCGCGTCTCGATGGCGCCGGTGGCGGCCATCCTGCCCGATATCGAAGTCTTCACGCTGCCCTACGTTTTCCGCGATGAAGACCACATGCACAAAGTGATCGACGGGGATATCGGCAAGCAAATTGGCGATAAGCTAACTGCCAACCCGAAATCACGACTGGTGTTCCTCGGCTGGATGGACTCCGGCACCCGCAACCTGATCACCAAAGATCCGATTGTTAAACCCGACGATCTGAAAGGGAAGAAAATCCGCGTACAGGGCAGTCCGGTGGCGCTGGCGACGCTGAAAGATATGGGTGCTAACGCGGTGGCAATGGGGGTGAGCGAAGTTTACAGCGGGATGCAAACCGGCGTGATTGACGGCGCGGAGAATAATCCACCGACCTATGTCGCGCATAACTATATGCCGGTCGCCAAAAACTACACCCTCAGCGGCCACTTTATCACCCCGGAAATGCTGCTCTATTCAAAAGTGAAGTGGGACAAACTCAGCGCCGACGAGCAGAAAAAGATCCTGACCCTGGCCCGTGAAGCCCAGTTTGAACAACGTAAGTTGTGGGAAGCCTATAACGCCCAGGCGCTGGAAAAAATGAAGGCTGGCGGGGTGCAGTTCCACGAGATCGACAAAACGGTATTTATCAAAGCCACAGAGCCGGTGCGCGCCCAGTATGGCGAAAAGCATCAGGATCTGATGAAAGCCATCGCTGACGTCAAGTAACCGGAGTAAGTATGTCCGAACTCTATCTGAAGTGGATGGACCGTCTCTACCTGCTGGCGATGGCCGTGGCGGGCATTTCGCTGCTGGTGATGACGATTGTGATCCCCATCGGCATTTTTTCGCGCTATGTGCTTAACCGCGGTGAATCCTGGCCGGAGCCGGTTGCCATCATCTGCATGGTGACCTTCACCTTTATCGGCGCGGCGGTCAGCTACCGTGCCGGTTCGCACATTGCGGTGAATATGCTCACCGACCGGCTGCCCGGGCCGTTAAAAACCGTCTGCGCACGGGCCGTTGATCTGCTGATGCTGCTGATCGCTGGCCTGATGTTCTGGTACAGCTACTGGCTGTGCGTCGAACTCTGGGAGCAACCGGTCGCCGAATTTCCGGTCCTGACCTCCGGCGAGAGCTATCTGCCGCTGCCGGTGGGCTCTGCCGTTCTGATCCTGTTTGTGATTGAGCGCCTGCTGTTTGGCTCGCAGGAAAACCGTCCCGTCGTGCTGATCGGCAACCACAGTTAAGGGGTGAACAATGGATGCATTCGTTTTGTTATTCACCCTCGCCATTTTGCTGGCGCTGGGGATGCCGGTGGCCTTTGCCGTCGGGCTAAGCGCCGTCGCGGGCGCGTTGTGGATAGATTTACCTCTCGAGGCGCTGATGATTCAGATAACCAGCGGGGTGAATAAATTCACGCTGCTGGCGATCCCCTTCTTTATTCTCGCGGGTGCGATTATGGCGGAAGGGGGGATTGCCCGACGGCTGGTCAATTTCGCCTACGTGTTTGTTGGCTTTATTCGCGGTGGGCTGTCGCTGGTGAATATTGTGGCCTCCACGTTCTTCGGCGCGATTTCCGGCTCGTCGGTGGCGGATACGGCCTCCATTGGCAGCGTAATGATCCCGGAGATGGAGAAGAAGGGCTATCCGCGCGATTATGCGGCGGCGGTGACCGCCAGCGGGTCGGTACAGGCGATTTTGATCCCGCCCAGCCACAACTCGGTAATTTATTCCCTCGCGGCAGGCGGGACGGTCTCTATCGCGACGCTGTTTATCGCGGGGGTGCTGCCAGGGCTGCTGCTCGGCGTAAGCCTGATGGCAATGTGTCTGGGCTTTGCCCGCAAACGTGGCTACCCGAAAGGGGAAAAAATTCCCTTTAAGCAGGCGCTGAAAATCACGCTGGACGCGCTGTGGGGGCTGATGACTGTAGTGATTATTCTCGGTGGGATACTGTCCGGGATATTTACCGCAACGGAATCCGCTGCTGTGGCCTGTCTGTGGGCGTTCTTTGTCACCATGTTTATCTACCGGGACTACAAATGGAACGAACTGCCGAAGCTGATGTGCAGGACGGTGAAAACCGTCACCATCGTGATGATACTGATTGGCTTTGCGGCGGCGTTTGGCGCGGTGATGACCTACATGCAGCTCCCGAGCCGTATCACCGAGTTCTTCACCTCGCTCTCCGATAACAAGTACGTGATCCTGATGTATCTCAACATCATGCTGCTGCTGATCGGCACGTTAATGGACATGGCACCGATCATCCTGATCCTGACGCCAGTGCTGTTGCCGGTGACCAATTCGCTGGGCATCGATCCGGTGCATTTTGGGATGATCATGATGGTGAACCTGGGGATCGGGCTGATTACGCCGCCGGTCGGTTCGGTGCTGTTTGTGGCGAGCGCGGTAAGTAAACAGAAAATCGAGCATGTGGTTCGCGCCATGCTGCCGTTTTACGGCATGCTGCTGGTAGTGCTGGCGATGGTGACGTACATCCCGGCCATCTCGCTGTGGCTGCCGCGCGTGTTAGGGATGCAGTAACGCCGTTTTCCGCCCTCTCCCGGTGGGAGAGGGTCGGGGTGAGGCCATCAGGCCGCAATTACCCCTTACGGATCACATACCGGTACGGCAGCGTTTCGGTCTGCTGTGCCACCAGCTCATGTTCCATAAAGGTACAAAAACCGGGAATGTCGCGGGTGGTGGCGGGGTCGTCGGCGATGATCAGCAGCGTCTCACCGGTCTGCATGTTGCGCACGGTTTTACGTACCATCATTACCGGCTCCGGGCAGCGAAGGCCCTGAGCATCAAGGGTGTGGTCTGGGCTGGAAAACAGATCGGTCATGTTCTTCTCGGTCAGGTAAAAACGGCTGTAGTTTACGCCCCATCGTCGGCAATGCAACCAGGTTAACGATTGCGTAAAAACTAACCATTGCAATGTCCGGTCAAAGCAGTATCATGCTGCGGTTTTTATTGGGTTCCCTCACCCCAACGTATAAAAAGGTTACAACATGATGCAGTTTTCTGATTCGCAGCGCGTTAAAGCGTTGTTCTGGCTTTCGCTTTTTCATTTGCTGGTGATTACCTCCAGCAACTATCTGGTGCAACTCCCGATCTCCATCTTTGGTTTTCATACCACATGGGGCGCGTTCAGTTTCCCGTTTATTTTTCTCGCCACTGATTTGACCGTGCGTATTTTCGGCGCACCGCTGGCTCGCCGCATTATTTTTGCGGTCATGCTGCCGGCGCTGTTCATTTCGTACGTGATCTCTTCCCTGTTTTATATGGGAAGCTGGCAGGGGTTCGAGGCGTTAACGCACTTCAACCTGTTTGTCGCCCGTATCGCCTCCGCCAGCTTTATGGCCTACGCGCTGGGGCAGATCCTCGACGTTCACGTGTTTAACCGCCTGCGTCAAAATCATCGCTGGTGGATGGCACCCACGGCGTCCACGCTGTTCGGCAACGTCAGCGACACGCTGGCCTTCTTCTTTATCGCATTCTGGCGTAGCCCGGACGCATTTATGGCCCAGCACTGGATGGAAATCGCCCTTGTAGACTACTGCTTCAAGGTGCTTATCAGCATTGTGTTCTTCCTGCCGATGTACGGCGTCCTGCTGAATATGCTGCTGAAAAGACTCGCAGATAAATCTGAAATCACAGCATTGCAGGCTGGTTAAGGGTTCGCTTTATCAGTTGTGATAAGATGAGCCAATCAGCCGTTATGGCCGTTTATCGAAAGGAAGAAGTTAATGCGCAATCTGGTTAAATATGTCGGGATTGGCCTGCTGGTTGTGGGCCTTGCAGCCTGTGATAATAGCGACACGAAAACGCCTGCTCAGGGCGCGTCTGCAGAGAGCAACGCCACCGGTCAGCCGGTGAGTCTGCTGGACGGTAAACTCAGTTTCTCTCTGCCAGCAGATATGACTGACCAGAGCGGCAAGCTGGGTACCCAGGCGAACAATATGCACGTTTACTCCGATGCAACCGGGCAGAAAGCCGTTATTGTGATTGTGGGCGACGACACCAGCGAAGACCTGGCCGTCATGACTAAACGTCTGGAAGATCAGCAGCGCAGCCGCGATCCGCAGCTGCAGGTCGTGACCAATAAATCTATCGAACTGAAAGGCCACACGCTGCAACAGCTGGACAGCATCATTTCAGCAAAAGGCCAGACCGCTTACTCTTCCGTGGTGCTTGGTAAGGTCGATAATAAACTGCTGACCCTGCAGATCACTCTGCCGGCGGAAAATCAGCAGAAAGCGCAGACAGCTGCTGAAAACATCATTAACACCATCGTGATCCAGTAATTCTTCACGATGATGACGTGGCCTCCGGTGCCTGCACCGGGGGCCATTTTTTTAGCCGCCATGTCAGCATCAATGCGATAACCACCAGACCCGCCGCGGCAAGATAGATTACCGGTACCCCTGCCCACGCTATCACCAGCCCTGCCAGCGGCCCGGTAATGCCCAGCGACATGTCCATAAACACCGTGTAGGTCGCCAGCGCCGACCCCTGGTTCTGCTGTGGCACGGCTTTTACCGCGACCACGCCGAGTGCCGGGAAGACCAGCGAAAAGCCTGCGCCGGCGAGGAAAACGCCCATTTTCGCCATCCACGGTGCGGTGGCAATCCCGGTCAACACCAGCCCGACAATCTCTACCGCAAAGCAGATCAACGCCACATTCAGTCCCCCCAGACGGTTGATACCGTTCGGGAAGAGCAAACGCGCGCCGACAAACGCACAGCTAAACAGCGTCAGGGCAAAGGCTGCGCCGTCCCAGCCTTTGGCGTCATAGAAGAGAGTGATGAACGTGGCGATCACGCCGAAGCCGGTGGTTGCCAGCGCCAGCGCCATACCATAAGGCCAGACGCGCCCCAGCACCGCCCTGAACGGCAGTGGCTTGCCTTTGCTGGCCTTCACCTTCGGGCGCGGCAGGGCAAACAGAATCGCGAGCAGCGCGACGACCATAATGGTGATAGCCAGCCCGGATAGCCCGCCATAGGCATAACAGATCACCCCCAGCGGTGCGCCCAGCGCCATTGCGCCGTAGGTGACGATACCGTTCCAGGAGATCACCCGGCCAATATGGGACGCACCCACCACACCCACGCCCCACAGCGTCGAACCGGTACCCGCCAGACTTTGCCCAATACCCAGAATCACACGCCCCAGACAGAGCAGCGCCAGGCTGACCAGCGGCCAGTGGCTGGTGGTGGCGGCCAGCAGGTAGCCCAGACCACTCAGAAAACAGCCGCAGAGCCCCACAATGACGATGCGCTTTGGCCCAAACAGATCCGCATAGCGCCCGGCATGCGGGCGGCTCAGGAGCGTGGCGAAATACTGCAGGCTGATGACCAGCCCCGCCCAGAATGCGCTAAAACCCATGACGTCATGGACATAGCCCGGCAACACCGCCAGCGGCAGGCCAATCGTCAGATAACTGGCGAAGTTAAAAATCACAACGGAAACAATGCGCAGATTGAGGCGCAATCCGCTCAGCGCCGGTTCGGCGGCATGCTCTGGCATGGGGTTTAACCTGAATTTTTACAACAGTGTTTCACTATTACCACGGCAGGATAAGAAAATCAGCACTGACTTTCAGATTATCGGCTCCAGACGAAGCGGCCACCGGGCACTACACTTAACGGGCTATCACATTAAGGAACCCGCATGATACCGAACCAGTCCGACAAAGCAGGACTTCACATCTTATTAAAACTCGCCTGCCTGGTGGTTATCCTTGCAGGTATCCATGCTGCCGCTGACATCATTGTCCAGCTCCTGCTGGCGCTCTTTTTTGCCATTGTGCTTAATCCGCTGGTGACCTGGTTTTTGCGCCGGGGCATCAGCCGTCCGGTGGCCATTACTATCGTGGTCATCGTGATGATGATTGCCCTGACGGCGCTTTTCGGCGTGCTCGCGGCGTCGCTCAGTGAATTCTCCACCATGCTCCCGCAGTACAACAAAGAGCTGACGCGTAAGATCGTTTCGCTTCAGGAGATGATGCCTTTTCTTAACCTGCATATCTCACCCGAGCGGATGTTACGCCGCATGGATTCAGAGAAGGTCATGACCTACGCCACCACCCTGATGACCGGCCTTTCCGGCGCGATGGCCAGCATCCTGCTGCTGGTGATGACGGTGGTGTTTATGCTGTTCGAGGTCCGCCATGTTCCTTATAAGCTGCGCTTTGCGCTGAATAACCCGCAAATTCATATTGCGGGTTTACACCGGGCCCTGAAGGGCGTGTCCAAATATCTGGCCCTGAAAACGCTGTTAAGCGTCTGGACCGGGGTGATTGTCTGGCTGGGACTGATGCTGATGGGCGTGCAGTTCGCGCTGATGTGGGGCGTACTGGCGTTTCTGCTGAACTACGTACCCAACATCGGCGCGGTGCTTTCCGCCGTGCCGCCGATGATTCAGGCGTTTCTGTTCAATGGCTTTTACGAGTGCATGCTGGTGGGGGCGCTGTTCCTGGTCGTGCATATGGTGCTGGGCAATATCCTTGAGCCGCGCATGATGGGCCACCGTCTCGGAATGTCGACGCTGGTGGTGTTCTTGTCATTGCTGATCTGGGGATGGCTGCTGGGGCCGGTCGGGATGTTACTGTCAGTACCGCTGACCAGCGTGTGTAAGATCTGGATGGAAACCACCAAAGGTGGCAGCAAACTGGCGATCCTGTTGGGTCCCGGGCGACCGAAAAGCCGCCTGCCGGGATAACGGGTCCCACAACGCGTAACTCTGCAACACACCGAAAATTACCGCGACGCTCACCGCGCGGTAATTTTCATTTTCGGTAAGGAGGATTTCGCGTTATTTATCTTGCCCTAATAAATGAATCGTCATGCAAATATTTATTTAACGCAAATTACATGACATATAATTCTCACCCTTTCGTTTCAATGCATTACACCTCCCCTCGCGTAAAATAAACACCCACTTTTATATCGACAAAAATTATCTTCATTAGCGATAATACCCCGCCAAAATATAATTTTTTAAAATTTCTGATTTAAATTGTTATTATTGATACGGAGTTGTTGATGAAAAAGATCATTAAATGGTTTGCTACTGTTGCTGTCGTCGGCGCACTGGCCGGTTGCGCGCGTACCGCCCCAATCGATCAGGTTCACGCTACTGTCAGTACAGGCCACACCGCTGAGCAGGTGAAAACCGCCATTCTGAAAGCAGGCCAGAAGCGCGACTGGATCATGAGCGAAGCGGGCCCGGGCGTAATTAAAGGCCGTCTGCAGGCACGCGACCATTCGGTCGAAATCCGTATTCCTTATTCTGCGACAAGCTATTCAATTAATTACGAAAGCAGTATGAACCTGAAAGCCGCCGACGGTAAAATCCACAAGAACTATAACCGCTGGGTTCATAACCTCGACCACGATATTCAGATGAACCTCTCTGCAGGTGCCGCGCTGTAATATTTTCCTCATGTCGGGCCGACATGGCCCGATAACGTTTTTCTCGGCCTCATAAGGTTACGCACGCATGTACGAAAAGGACACCCTCAACGCGCTGGACGCCATTACCGAAGCGCAACGCATCGCTTTTGCGCCGATGCTGTTTCAGACCGCGCGTTGTCTGCGTAATTCGGGCGTGCTTTCCTGGCTGGATAAAAAGGGGAAAACAGGGGCAAGTCTCGAGGAAATAACCGAAAACAGTACCCTGAGCAGTTATAGCGTAAGCGTATTGCTGGATATGGGATTAAGCGGACGGATCGTTACCTGTAAAGAAGGACGCTATTTCCTGGCAAAGGTGGGCCATTTCTTATTGCATGACACCATGACCCGCGTGAATATGGATTTCACGCAGGATGTTTGTTACCAGGGATTATTCCATCTGGCCGATGCCCTGCAGGAAGAAAAACCGGCGGGATTATCCGTGTTTGGTAACTGGCCAACCATCTATCCGGCATTATCACAATTACCCGCGCAGGCAAAAGAGAGCTGGTTCGCTTTTGATCATTACTATTCTGATGCCGCTTTCGACGCGGCGCTGCCATATATATTCGCAAGCTCGCCGACAAAATTGTACGATGTGGGCGGAAATACGGGTAAATGGGCGTTACGCTGCTGCCGCTATGACGACAATGTTGCCGTGACGATCCTTGACCTGCCACAGCAGATAACGCTGGCGCAGGAAAACATCGAAAAAGCAGGTTTATCTCATCGCATTGGCTTCCATGCTGTCGATATGCTTAGTCATGCGACATTGCCGGGTGAAGCCGATATCTGGTGGATGAGCCAGTTCCTGGATTGTTTCTCTCCGGACCAGATTGTCGCCATGTTGACTCGCGTTGCACAGGTTATGAAGCCCGGCGCGCGACTGTGCATCATGGAACTGTTCTGGGATGCCCAAAAATTTGAAGCCGCCTCATTCAGCCTGAATGCTACCTCGCTTTATTTCACCTGTATGGCGAACGGCAACAGCCGGTTTTACAGTGTAGAGAAATTTTATCACTACCTGGAGCGGGCCGGTTTCCACGTAGAACAGCGGCTGGACAACCTTGGGGTAGGTCATACCCTATTGATTTGTCAAAAAATTGAACAATAGAGCAGTTGAACTGCCCGGCAGGCTTGCCTGTCTTTTAATGATGGTTTTCCGCGGACGCGCGTAGATGAAATTTTCACTGAACATAATTGACTGGCAGGCAAGAGCGCCAGGCCTGAGCGATGCCGCAGAGTGGCAGGCGTGGTCACGCCAGCACCTTACCCTCGACCCGGCTGCGCCGTTGCCTAAGCTTACCGAACTGCCGATGATGACCGCGCGCCGCCTCAACTCGGGCAGTAAGCTGGCGGTAGACCTTGGACTCACCCTGCTTCGCCGCCACGCGATTGATGCCGTTGTCTATTCCAGCCGTCATGGCGAACTGGAGCGTAATTTCCGCATCCTGCACTCCCTGGCGACCGGTCAGGCCGTCTCGCCGACAGACTTTGCCATGTCCGTGCACAATTCGGCGGTGGGCAACCTGACGATCACTGCGCGACACCCCATCGTCTCGTCTTCTGTTTCTGCCGGGCTGGACACCTTCCAGCAGGCATTATGTGAAGTGTTGAGCCTGCTTCAGGCGGGCTATTCCCGCGTCTTGCTGGTCGATTTTGACGGTGCCCTGCCCGATTTTTATCATCCGGGTTTACCGCCGCAGATGCCTACCTGGCCCTACGCACTGGCCCTGGTGATTGAAGCCGGGAGCACACTGCAGTGCGAAACCCGCAGCGGCAGCACGGGTGAAGAACCTCCCCTGCCGCAGAGCCTGATGTTCCTGCAACGGTACCTCCGCGATGAACGACAGTTTGTGGTTTCAGGCGAACGTCTGCTGTGGCAATGGACACGCGAATGAGCCGCCTGACTGCCCGTATCAACTGGTTATGGCGTCTGATGATGACCGGCTTCTGCTTCGTGCTGTTTGGCACGGGCGGGCTGCTGCTGTCGCTGGTGTGGTTCAATCTGCTGTTGCTGGTTCAGCGCGACCGCGCCAGACGCCGTCGCCTGGCGCGTCGCAGTATCGCGGCCAGCTTCCGCTTTTTCTTACATGTCGCCCGTGGCACGGGGGTACTGGACTATCGCATTCACAATCTTGACGCCCTTCGCGGGGATCGCGGTTGTCTGGTGGTGGCCAATCACCCGACGCTGATTGATTACGTGATCCTGGCGTCCGTCATGCCCGAAACCGACTGTCTGGTGAAAAGTGCGTTGCTCCGCAACCCCTTTGTCAGCGGCGTCATTCGCGCAGCGGATTACCTGATTAACAGCGAAGCGGAAACGCTCCTCAGTGCAAGCCAGCAGCGTCTGGCCCAGGGCGACACGCTGTTAATCTTCCCGGAAGGCACACGAACCCGGTCGGGAGAGGCAATCTCCCTCCAGCGCGGCGCGGCAAATATTGCCGTGCGCTGCCACAGCGACCTGCGCATCGTGGTGATCCACTGCAGCGAACCTCTGCTGGATAAAAAAAGTCACTGGTACGACGTACCGCCCGTAAAACCTGTTTTCACCGTAGATGTTCGCGATCGCGTGAATATCGACGCTTTTTACGATGCAAAGACACAAGAACCGGCACTGGCGGCAAGGCAGTTAAACCGGCATCTGCAGCATCGATTAACATCAGGCCTTCAATCTTTGTCAGGAATTAATGATGCAAGCGCTTCATCTTGAAATTAAAAATCTCATCATCACCACGCTGAATCTGGACGAGCTCACCGCCGAGGATATCGATACCGATGCTGCGCTGTTTGGTGATGGACTGGGTCTCGACTCTATCGACGCCCTGGAACTTGGCCTGGCCGTGAAAAACCAGTATGGCGTGGTGCTGTCTGCCGAAAGCGAAGAGATGCGTCAGCACTTCTTTTCCGTCGCCACGCTGGCTTCTTTTATCAACGCTCAACGCGCCTGAGATGTGATCCGTTATGACTGAACAAGAAACCATTTATCAGGAAGTCTGCGAACTCCTGGCTACGCTGTTTGAACTCGACCCACAGGAAATCACGCCTGAGGCTCGCCTGTACGAAGATCTGGATCTGGACAGTATTGATGCAGTGGACATGATTGTTCACCTGCAGAAGAAAACGGGGACGAAAATCAAACCGGAAACCTTCAAATCTGTCCGTACCGTGCAGGATGTGGTTGACGCTGTCGCTCAGCTTTTGCGCGACGAGTAAACCACCGTGCCTGGAGGACGAGCGTTTCCGGCGATCCCACTCCTGACGGGAGTCGTGTTGCTGGCATGGCCATTCCTGATTGGATTGGGGCTGACGCACAACGGTCTGCACTGGCTGTTGCCGCTGATGGCCCTGGTGCTGGTGCTGCGTCTGCATCAGGCGCGGCGAAACGCAGGCCCGATGCGGTATGTGGTGCAGTGCATTGCGCTGGCAGGCCTGGCGCTCTGCGCGGCGAGCTATCTGCTGAAAGCGCATCAGTGGCTGCTGCTCTATCCGGTGGTGGTTAATCTCGTGATGCTGGCCGTGTTTGGCGGCTCACTGTGGACAACCATGCCGCTGGTTGAACGGCTGGCACGTCTGCGTGAACCGAATTTGCCTCCGGCGGGTGTGCGATATACCCGTAAGGTGACGCTGGTGTGGTGCGGTTTTTTCCTCGGTAACGGTGCGATAGCCCTGTTAACCGTGCTACACGGCGATATGCATGTCTGGACAGTGTGGAACGGTATGGTGGCTTATTTTCTGATGGGTACGCTGATGGCGACAGAGTGGCTGGTGCGTCAACGGGTGATGAAAAAAGAGAAGCTCGATGAATAAACCTCTCCCGCTGGGCCAGTGGTTAAATGCTCCACGCCCTGACGACACGCCGATCGCCTGGCTTGACGATCGCACCTGGACGCTGGGTGAGTTGCGCCACGATGTCACCTTGCTGGTAGAAGTATTGCGACAGCAGGAGGGTGAACGCTGGGCGCTGTGCTTTGAAAACAGCTACCTGTTTATTGTTGCGCTGCTGTCCTCACTGCATGCCGGTAAAACCCCGGTCATTCCAGGCCATAGCCGGGTCTCACTGCTCGACGAACAGCAGTCGCTGTTTAGCGGTGTCCTGAGCGATCAGACGCTGGATATTCAGGGAAAGGTCATTGTGGTGACCTCCTCCCCTCAGAGCGCGCGCCAATGGGCACCATTGCCCGTCATTGACGACGCGCGCTTTGTTGAACTCTTTACCTCGGGCTCCACGGGCACCCCGCGCCGGGTCATTAAGCACATCGCCAGCCTGGACCGTGAAGCGTGCCTGCTGGCGAACCGTTTTGGCGAACGCCTGGCGGGCTGCAGCATTGTGGCCTCGGTTGTGCCACAACATCTCTATGGCCTGACGTTCCGCATCATGTTGCCAATGGCGATGGGGCTTCCGCTGCACGCCGCCATGCTTTATTACGCTGAGCAGCTGGCGGCACTCCCTCACGACAGGCAGTACCTTTTTATCAGCAGTCCGGCATTCCTGAAACGGCTGGATACCGAGCTGACTGCCCCTCCCGTCGTGATGCTGATCTCCGCCGGGGGAATGCTGCCCTGGTGCGATGTCACGGAGACCCATGGCTGGCTTAACGTCTGGCCGGATGAAATCTACGGCAGCACCGAAACCGGGATCCTCGCCTGGCGGCATCGTCAGGCGGACAGCGTACCCTGGTTCGCCTTCCCCGGCGTGGTGTTCCAGAGTGAAGGGGAAATCTGCCGCGTGACCTCCCCGCTCATTCACGAAGCCGCAGGGTTAGAGCTGGACGATATCCTGCACTTCGACAGTAACGGTTTTTTTAGCATTGCCGGACGTCGTGGTCGGGTGGTCAAAATCGAAGAAAAGCGTATCTCACTGAACGAGATTGAACGTCGCCTGCTGGAGCTTGAGGGCATATGTGAAGCCGCAGCGTTACCGGTTACCCGCGGAGGTCGTCAGGGTATAGGTGTCCTGCTGGTTCTGGATGAGAAGACCCGTCAGCGCTGGCATCAGCAGGGCAAAAAAACGCAGGAACTGGCCTGGCGCCGCGCCCTGCGGCCCTGGCTTGAGCCGGTCGCCGTCCCCCGCTACTGGCGCATTATCGATGAGATGCCGGTAAACAGTATGAACAAGCGTGTCTATGCGCAGTTACAGGAGTTGTTTCATGAAAATTCATGAAATCGAACGCCACCAGGCACAGCCGCAGCACCTGGAAATCGTTTTGCATCTTGACCCCTCCCTGTTCTGGTTCCAGGGGCATTTTGCCGTACAGCCGTTGCTGCCAGGTGTGGCACAGATTGACTGGGTCATGCACTACGCCACCACGCTGCTGGCACCGGGTTACCGTTTTCACAGCATCCAAAATGTGAAATTCCAGGCCCCTCTGCTGCCGGATACCACGGTCACGCTGGTCCTTAACTGGCATGCCGAACGTCAGATACTGACCTTCAGCTACCAGCGCCATGCCGGTGACGATCGCCATACTGCCAGCAGCGGGAAGATTCGCCTGTGTCAGTAACCTTCCGCCCCTGCGTGCTGATCCCGTGCTACAACCATGGCGCGATGATGGCAAAAGTACTGTCGCGGCTGGCACCGTTCGGCTTGCCCTGTCTGGTGGTCGATGACGGAAGTGACGAGCAGACGCGCCGCATTCTGGAGCGTCTGGCCGCCGGGCAGCCCCAGGTTACGCTGGTACGTCTGGCGCAAAACGCAGGTAAAGGTGCCGCGGTCATTAAGGGGCTGGAAGAGTCTGCCCGCGCGGGCTATACCCACGCCGTACAGGTGGATGCCGACGGCCAGCATGCTATTGAGGATATCCCCAAAATGCTGGCTCTGGCTGAGCGTCACCCGGAGGCGCTGATTTCTGGCCAGCCCATTTACGATGATTCCATTCCGCGCTCCCGCCTCTACGGTCGCTGGATAACGCACGTCTGGGTATGGATTGAAACCCTGTCCCTGCAACTTAAAGACAGCATGTGCGGTTTTCGGGTCTACCCGGTCTCGCCCACGCTGCAGCTGGCCGCACGCGTGCCGCTTGGCAAACGTATGGACTTTGACACCGAAGTGATGGTCCGTCTCTACTGGCAGGGCAATACCAGCTATTTTCTGCCGACCCGCGTTACCTATCCGCCGGACGGGTTATCCCATTTCGACGCGCTCAAAGACAACGTGCGGATCTCGCTGATGCACACCCGGCTGTTCTTCGGCATGCTGCCCCGCATTCCCGCCCTGCTGTTGCGTCGTCGCCGCCAGCACTGGGCGCAGCAGGACGAGGTGAAGGGCCTGTGGGGAATGCGCCTGATGCTGCGCGTCTGGCAGCTGTTTGGCCGCCGGGCCTTTACCGTGCTGCTGTGGCCGGTTATCGGGGTGTACTGGCTTACGGCCCGACCGGCGCGACAGGCTTCACAGCAGTGGACAGCACGAGTGAAGCAGGTGCTGACGCAGCGGAACATGCCTGTTCCGCCACGCCTTAACAGCTTTTTCCATTTTATGCGCTTCGGTAACGCCATGCTGGATAAAGTCGCCAGCTGGCGCGGCGAACTGAAGTTTCATCGTGACGTGGTCTTTGCTCCCGGTGCGTATGACGTGCTGGATGCTGACGCATCGCAAGGTAAACTGCTGCTCGCATCGCATCTTGGCGATGTGGAAGCCTGCCGGGCACTGGCTCAGCTGGAAGGCAGCAAAGTCATCAACGCGCTGGTCTTTAGCGATAACGCGCAGCGCTTTAAACAGATCATGACCGAGATGGCACCCCAGGCCGGGGTTAACCTGATGCCCGTGACGGACATTGGCCCGGATACCGCTATCGCCATCAAAGAGAAGCTTGAGCGCGGTGAGTGGGTTGCCATTGTGGGCGATCGCATAGCGGTCACGCCACAGCGCGGCGGCGACTGGCGGGTGATATGGAGTTCGTTTATGGGACAGCCCGCCCCGTTCCCGCAAGGGCCGTTTATTCTCGCCTCCATTCTGCGCTGCCCGGTGGTGCTGATTTACGCCCTGCGTCAGCAGGATGCGCTCACGATACACTGCGAACCATTTGCCGACCCGCTGCTTCTGCCACGCGGGGAGCGCCAGCAGGCGCTGCAACAGGCCGTCGATCGCTATGCACAGCGGCTTGAGCATTACGCCTTAATGTCACCGCTCGACTGGTTTAATTTTTTCGATTTCTGGCACCTGCCGGATGCCAAAGAGAAGGAGTAAAGGGTGCTGACCGATCCCCGCTTTACGACCGAAGTAGAAATCACCGTTCCGTTCCACGATGTCGATATGATGGGCGTGGTCTGGCACGGCAACTATTTCCGCTACTTTGAGATTGCCCGCGAGGCGCTGCTCAACCAGTTTAACTACGGTTATCGCCAGATGAAGGCGTCAGGCTATGTCTGGCCGGTAGTCGATACCCGGGTGAAATACCGCGATGCGGTGACCTTTGAGCAGCGCATCCGTGTGCGCGCGCACATCGAAGAGTATGAAAACCGTCTGCGTATCGCCTATCAAATTTTCGACGCGCAAACCGGTAAACGCACCACCACCGGCTATACCATCCAGGTGGCCGTCGAAGAAGCCAGCCGTGAAATGTGCTTTGTCAGCCCGGCTATATTGTTTGAACGAATGGGAGTTACGCCATGAGATGGTTGCCTGTGCTGGCACTGATGATCAGCCCGCTGGTGAGCGCCGTGACGCTGGATGAGCTGCAGCAGCGGTTTACCGGGCAACCTGTCGTGCGCGCGCATTTCGAACAGGTCCGGACGATTAAGGATCTGCCACAGCCGCTGCGCTCGCAGGGCGAAATGTTGATCGCACGCGACAGCGGCCTGCTGTGGGATCAAAAAGCGCCTTTCCCCATGACGTTGTTGCTGGATGATAAACGGATGATCCAGACGATCAACGGCCAGCCTCCGCAGACCATTACCGCCGACAATAATCCGCAGATGTTCCAGTTCAACCACCTGCTGCGGGCGCTGTTCCAGGCCGACCGCAAGGTGCTGGAAGAGAACTTCCGCATCGATTTTCGCGATCTCGGCGAAGGCCGCTGGTCGCTGGTGCTGACCCCCACAACGACACCGCTGGACAAAATTTTCGCCACCCTCGATCTGGGCGGCGCGACCTACCTTGAGACGATTCGCCTCAACGATAAGCAGGGCGACCGTACCGATATCGTCCTTTCCCGCCACACACTGACGCCCGCCAGCCTGACCGATGACGAACGCCAACGCTTTGCCGCACCGTAAATCCCTGCGCCCGGCGCTGCTGTGGGCGACGGTATGCCTGATTCTGTTGGGCGTGTTGCTGTCGCTGCTGCCCGGCGCGCGTCTGAACAGCAGCGTACTGGCTATGCTGCCGAAGCAGACGCTCGGGGCAATCCCGCCGGCACTCAACGACGCGTTTATACAGCGTCTTGACCGCCAGCTTGTCTGGCTGGTCAGTCCCGGTAAAGAACCCGATCCGCGGGTGGCGCAGCAGTGGCTGGATCTGTTGAAAAACAGCCATTCGCTCAGGGAGGTTAAAGGCCCGATGGACGCCGCCGGGCAAAAGGCCTGGGGCGAGTTCTTCTGGCAGCATCGCAACGGCCTGATTGATTCGGCCACCCGGGCCCGCCTGCAAAACGGCGGTGAGGCGCAGGCGCAGTGGATTTTATCCCAGCTCTACTCGGCCTTTTCCGGCGTGAGTGGCAAAGAGTTGCAAAACGATCCTCTGATGCTGATGCGCGGCTCGCAGCTGGCGCTGGCGCAAAACAGCCAGAAGCTACGGCTGATGGACGGCTGGCTGGTTACCCAGGATGCCAGTGGAAATTACTGGTATATGCTGCACGGTGAGCTGGCGGGATCATCGTTTGATATGCAGCAAACCCATCAGCTGGTAACCACCCTTACCGCCCTGCAGGAGACGCTGAAAACGCGCTTTCCGCAGGCGCAGCTGCTCTCACGCGGTACCGTGTTTTACAGTGATTACGCCAGCCAGCAGGCAAAACGGGACATCTCCACGCTGGGCATCGTCACGATCCTTGGGGTTATCCTGCTGATCCTGGCAGTGTTTCGTTCCCTGAAACCCCTGCTGCTGTGTCTGATTTCCATTGCCACAGGTGCGCTGGCGGGCACGGTGGTGACGCTGCTGCTGTTTGGCGAATTGCATCTGATGACGCTGGTGATGAGCATGAGCATCATCGGAATTTCAGCGGATTACACGCTCTATTACCTCACCGAACGCATGGTGCACGGCGCAGAACATTCCCCGTGGCAAAGCCTGGCAAAAGTGCGTAATGCGCTGCTGCTGGCGCTCCTGACGACCGTTACCGCCTACCTGATTATGATGCTGGCCCCCTTCCCCGGGATCCGCCAGATGGCGGTGTTTGCCGCGGTGGGGCTGAGCGCCTCCTGCCTGACGGTGATTTTCTGGCATCCCTGGCTGTGCCGTGGTTTGCCGGTGCGTCCGGTTCCGTTTATGGTCCTGATGTTGCGCTGGCTGGCCGCCTGGCGACGCAATAAAAAACTCTCTGTGGGCCTGCCTGTGGTACTGGCGCTGGTCTCGGCTGCCGGGCTTGCCACCCTGAAGGTCAACGACGATATCGCCCAGCTACAGGCGCTGCCCAAAGACATTCTGGCGCAGGAGAAAACCATTACCGCCCTGACCGGGCAAGGTGTCGATCAGAAATGGTTTGTGGTGTATGGCGCATCGCCGCAGCAAACGCTGGAACGGCTGGAAGCCTTTACCCCGGCGTTAGTCCAGGCCCAAAAAGCGGGGGATATTACCCGCTGGCGTACCCTGCCCTTAAATTCGCTGGCGCGCCAGAAAAGCGATCTGCTGCTGTTGCAGCAGGCCGCGCCGGCCATAACGAACGCGCTGCGAAACGCGGGACTGAGCACCGTCACACCGAATCTGAACGCCATGCCCGTGAGCGTGGAGGCGTGGCTCGCCAGTCCGGCCAGCGAAGGCTGGCGTTTGCTGTGGCTGACCCTGCCTGACGGCGAAAGCGGTGTGTTAGTGCCGGTGGACAACGCCCGGAACAGCGCCGCACTCAGCGAAGTAGCCGCCCGTCATGCGGGCGTCGTCTGGGTCGATCGCAAGGCCAGTTTTGACAGCCTGTTTGCGCTCTACCGCACGCTGTTAACGGGACTCTTGTTTGTCGCGCTGGCGGTGATTGCCTGCGGGGCGATGGTACGCCTCGGCTGGCGAAAAGGGCTTATCAGTCTGGTCCCGTCCGTGCTGTCGCTCAGCTGCGGGCTGGCCGCGCTGGCCGTCACGGGGCATCCGGTAAATCTGTTTTCACTGCTGGCGCTGGTCCTGGTGCTCGGCATTGGCATTAACTACACGCTGTTTTTCGGCAACCCGCGCGGTACGCCGCTGACGTCGATGCTGGCCATCACGCTGGCGATGATGACCACGCTGCTGACGTTAGGCATGCTCGTGTTCAGCGCCACGCAGGCCATCAGCAGCTTCGGTATTGTGCTGGTGAGCGGCATTTTTACCGCCTTCCTGCTGGCGCCGCTGGCGATGCCTGTTAAGAAAGAGAGAAAACGAAAATGAATGCTTTTTACCGCGCAGCCGCGCTGGTCGCGACGCTGCTGCTGGCAGGCTGTAGCCATTCGACCGATACTGAAGGGACACGTCCGCAGGCCTGGCTTCAGCCAGGAACCCGAGTGACGCTGCCGCCGCCCGGTATTACCCCGGCGGTCAGTTCGCAGCAGCTGCTGACCGGAACCTTCAACGGACAAACGCAGTCCCTGCTGGTCATGCTCAACGCGGATGATCACAAAGTGACGCTTGCCGGGCTCTCTTCCGTCGGTATCCGTCTGTTCCTGGCGACTTACGACGACACCGGGATCCACACCGAACAGTCGATCGTCGTGCCGCAGCTGCCTCCCGCCAGCCAGGTACTGGCCGATGTGATGCTCAGCCACTGGCCACTCAGCGCCTGGCAGCCACAACTGCCAAAGGGCTGGACGCTTAAAGACAAGGGCGATCGGCGCGAGCTACGCAATGCCAGCGGCAAGCTGGTGACTGACATTGTCTACCTGCAACGCAAAGGCAAGCGCGTGCCAATCAGCATCGAGCAACACGTCTTTAACTACCACATCACCATTCAATATTTGGGTGACTGAGATGATTTACATTTCTGCTGTTGGCATGGTCAACTCGCTGGATGAGATTGCCGCTAACCTGACGGCGGGCGTAGCCCCTGGCATGCATTGTCGGTCCGGCTGGTTGCAGGATGCACCCGACGCCGTGCTGGGTGGCGTGGAAGGTGAATTGCCGTCCATTCCGGATACCCTGTCCGCGCACCGCACCCGCAATAACCAGCTGCTGCTGGCCGCGCTGGCACAGATTCAGTCCACCGTTGACGACGCGATTGCCCGGGTCGGCCGCGACCGCGTGGCCGTGGTTTTGGGTACCAGCACCTCCGGCCTCGATGAAGGGGATGAGCACGTACGATTAACGCTCAACGGCGAAGCCAGCACCCGGTGGCAGTATCCGCAACAGGAGCTGGGCGATCCGTCCCGCTTTCTGGCTAACTGGTTACAGCTCGAGGGCCCGGCATATACCCTCTCGACCGCCTGCTCCTCCAGCGCGCGGGCAATTATCAGCGGCCGGCGTCTGATTGATGCCGGGCTGGTGGATATTGCCATTGTGGGCGGCGCAGATACCCTGAGCCGGATGCCCGTCAATGGCTTTCACAGTCTGGAATCGCTTTCTCCAACGCTCTGCGAGCCGTTTGGCCGCGACCGTCGGGGTATCACCATTGGTGAAGCCGCTGCGCTGATGGTGTTGAGCCGTGAACCCGCCGGGGTCGCGCTGCTGGGAACAGGCGAGTCCAGCGATGCTTACCATATTTCGGCGCCGCATCCGCAGGGTGAAGGCGCCATTCGCGCCATTACCCAGGCGCTCAATGACGCGGGTCTGCAGCCGGAGGATATTGGCTATATCAACCTGCACGGCACCGCCACACCGCTCAATGACCAGATTGAATCACACGTGGTACACGACCTCTTTGGAGAAAACGTGCCCTGCAGTTCTACCAAACACCTTACCGGCCATACGCTGGGCGCTGCCGGTATCACCGAAGCGGCGTTGAGCTGGCTTATTCTGACGCGTGACCTGCCGTTACCCCCACAGGATTTCGCCCGCTACGCGCCGGACGAAACGCTGTCGCCGTGCGGCGTGCTGCACCAGAGCACCGCGCTGAAAAAACCGGTCATTTTATCTAACTCGTTCGCGTTTGGTGGCAACAACGCCAGCATCCTGCTGGGGAGAGTGTCATGAGCTACTTATCACCCGTCGACTATCTGCCGCACGATGCGCCAATGATGCTGCTGGGATCCGTTGAACGCGTCACCGACGATTCCGCCGTATGCCGTGTCGCGGTCAACGGCCAAAGCGTACTGGCGCCCTTTTTGAATGCCGAGGGCGATTTGCCAGGCTGGTACGCGCTCGAACTGATGGCGCAGACCGTTGGCGTCTGGTCAGGCTGGCATCGCCAGCAGAAAGGGCAAGATCATATTGCGTTGGGCATGGTGCTGGGTGCGCGCGAGTTGGTCTGCGCCAGTGGACGTTTCGCAAAAGACGCGACGCTGGACATTACCGTCAGACTGCTGATGCAGGATGAACGCTTCGGCAGTTTTGAATGTACGATCTCCTCAGGTGAGGAGACGCTGGCCACGGGCCGGGTCAATACCTTCCAGCCGAGCGCAGAAGAATTAACATCGCTTTTTAATCAGGGATCTCACGCATGAGTCGTTCCGTACTGGTCACCGGGGCCAGCAAAGGCATTGGTCGTGCCATCGCCTGCCAGCTTGCCGCTGATGGGTTTACCGTAGGCGTACATTACCACCGTGACGCCGCAGGCGCGCAGGCGACGCTGGATACCATCACACAGGCGGGCGGTCAGGGTCGCCTGCTCTCTTTCGATGCAGGTAACCGCGAACAGTGCCGTGACGTGCTGGAGCAGAATATCGAGGCCCACGGCGCATGGTATGGCGTGGTCAGTAATGCCGGTATCACCCGCGACGGTGCGTTTCCGGCCCTCAGCGAAGACGACTGGGACAGCGTCATTCATACCAACCTCGACAGTTTTTATAACGTTATTCAACCCTGCATTATGCCGATGATCGCCACCCGAAAAGGGGGGCGCATTATCACCTTATCCTCCGTGTCCGGCATGATGGGCAACCGCGGTCAGGTGAACTACAGCGCGGCAAAAGCGGGCATTATTGGCGCGACCAAAGCACTGGCGATTGAGCTGGCAAAACGCAACATCACCGTGAACTGCATTGCGCCGGGGCTGATTGATACCGGCATGATTGAAATGGAAGAGGCTGCGCTGAAAGAGGCAATGTCCATCATTCCCATGAAACGGATGGGCCAGGCCGAAGAGGTTGCAGGACTTGCCAGCTATCTGATGTCAGATATTGCAGGCTACGTTACCCGCCAGGTCATTTCCATTAACGGAGGAATGCTATGACGCGTCGCGTGGTGATTACCGGTATGGGCGGCGTTACCGCCTTCGGTGAGGACTGGCAATCCGTTTCCCGCAGGCTGCTGGCGTATGACAACGCGGTACGCAAAATGCCGGAGTGGCAGGTTTACGATGGCCTGCACACCCTGCTGGGCGCGCCGATTGATGATTTCACCCTGCCGGAACACTATACCCGCAAGCGTATTCGCGCCATGGGCCGCGTGTCGTTGATGTCGACCCGCGCCACCGAGCTGGCGCTGGAGCAGGCGGGGCTGATTGGCGAGGCGGTGCTCACGAATGGCCAAACCGGTATCGCCTATGGCTCCTCCACAGGCAGTACCGGGCCGGTCAGCGAATTCGCCACCATGCTCACCGAAAAACACACCCACAACATCACCGGTACGACCTATGTGCAGATGATGCCGCACACGACCGCGGTGAATACCGGCCTGTTCTTTGGCCTTCGGGGTCGCGTTATCCCGACGTCGAGTGCCTGTACGTCGGGCAGTCAGGCCATTGGCTACGCCTGGGAAGCCATTCGTCACGGTTATCAGACCGTGATGGTCGCAGGCGGAGCAGAGGAGCTTTGTCCGTCAGAGGCGGCGGTATTTGACACCTTATTCGCGACCAGCCAGCGCAACGATGCGCCGAAAACCACCCCTTCGCCATTTGATACGCAGCGTGATGGTCTGGTCATTGGGGAAGGCGCAGGCACCCTGATTCTGGAAGAGCTTGAGCATGCCAGAGCACGCGGTGCAACTATCTATGGCGAGATCGTTGGCTTCGCCACCAACTGTGATGCAGCCCATATCACCCAGCCACAACGTGACACCATGCAAATTTGTATGGAGCAGTCGCTGGCGTTAGCAGGGTTAAGCGCGCGGGACATGGGGTACATCTCCGCGCACGGTACCGCCACCGATCGCGGTGATATCGCCGAAAGCCAGGCCACCGCCGCCATCTTTGGCGACAACGTGCCAATTTCGTCGCTGAAGAGCTATTTTGGCCACACGTTAGGCGCCTGTGGGGCGCTGGAAGCCTGGATGAGTCTGCAGATGATGCGTGAGGGCTGGTTTGCCCCGACGCTCAATTTAAGACAACCGGATGAGCAATGTGGTGCTTTAGATTATATTATGGGTGAAGCCCGTCAGATTGACTGCGAGTATCTACAAAGCAATAACTTCGCATTTGGCGGCATCAACACGTCGATAATCATCAAACGCTGGGCGTAACTATGTACCAGTTTATACTGGGAAAGATCTCCACCCTGAGCGCAGACCCGCTGGCGTCGACGCTTGCACATATGGCACCTGCGGGTGCACGAAATGCATCCTGGCTGGCGGGGAGAACCCTGCTCGCCAAAACGCTTTCTCCTTCTCCGTTACCCGAGATCGTCTATGGTGAGCAAGGGAAGCCGGCCTTCGTGGATGCGCAGCCCTTCTGGTTTAACCTGAGTCACAGCGGCGATAATATCGCGCTGCTGCTGAGCGACGAAGGCGAAGTGGGGTGTGATATCGAAGTTATCCGCCCACGTGAAAACTGGCAGGCGCTGGCTAACGCCGTCTTCAGCGTGGCGGAACATGCGGAGCTGGAGCGCGAAGACCCGGAGACAAAGCTTTCTGCTTTCTGGGGGATCTGGACGCGTAAAGAGGCCATCGTGAAGCAGCGAGGCGGCAGCGCCTGGCAGATTGTCAGCATCGACAGCACGTCGCAGACGCATTCGGTAAGCCAGCTCCAGTTCGGCTCGCTCAGTCTTGCCGTCTGCACCTCAACGCCTTATACCCTTACCGCCGGGACGATTGCTCACCACGGGATGTCCGTGGCATAAAAATCACCAGCACGCCGAGAATAATCATCCCGACCCCCGCCAGCCCGTGCCAGGAAAAGTGTTCGTTCCAGCCGGGCAACAAAATGGCCGCGGCCCACACCAGAATGTAACTGAGGCTCAGCAAGGCATACGCTTTGCTGAGCGCCATGCGATGCAACGCCAGATACCAGCAGCCCATCGAGGCCACATACCCCATGAGTCCCAGCAGCAGCGCGCCAGTACCGGATGATAAGTGCCAGAGCGCGGAGACAAACGCATAAAGCTCGCTGACTGGCGGCAGAGCCTGCATGGCATAGCGCAGCAGCAGCTGCGCCGCGCTGACCAGCATTACGCTGCATAACGCCCAGAACGTTCCTCTCACAGGCTTCCTCCGAGGATAACAATGCCGATGATGATGAACCCGACGCCCAGCCAGTGATGCAACGCGACTTTTTCATGCCAGAATGCTTTCGCCGCCAGGGTCACCCAGACAAAATTGAGGCTCAGCATAGGGTAGGCAACGCCGACAGGCAGGCGCTGCAGGACCACCAGCCAGACCAGCATGCCGCAGCCCAGTGCCAGCAATGCCAGGCCCAGCCACAGCATAATATGCGCGCCACGCCGCCCGGCTTTCGCCGGACGGGTGGCCTGCTTCTGACACAGTTGCCCTGCGCAGGTCAGCAGGCTTGCCAGTATCAACCAGAGCCAGGTCGTCATTGCGGTAAATACTGCAGCCAGGCCAGACGGCCCTGAATATACAGGCTGTCCGGTTCTGGCAGATGAGCCCGCTTAATATCGTCGTGTTTTGACAGCAGGATCACCAGTGATACGCCCCCCTGCTGGCGATGCGTTGCCAGCCACTGCGCAAAATTATCTTTCTCGACAAACCGGTCTTTCACATCCGGGTACGCTAGCCCGTAGCTCAGCTCGCCGCTCTGACCAAACAGAATGATGTCATTACGCTTAAGCTCCCACGCCAGCCCGGAGGCCACACCAACATTGTTCGCCAGCACAAACCGGCTGCTCTGAAGCGGGTCACGGATGGTATCCACCAGCGACTGCGGCTGTTTGGAATCTACCACCAGGTTAGGAATGGCAAACCCAATCAGCAGCGCCACGCCAGCAGGACACAACGCCGCCAGCCACCAGCGCTGCGCGCTTTGCCGCACGGTAAACCAGCCGACAGCCGCCCAGACGAGAAACGCCAGCACCGCGCAGAAGACTTTATACAGCTCAACGGATGTCCAGACCGGATGCTTAGCAACCCCCCACGGTGAGACCACCAGCGCCGCCACCACGCCAATCACACCAAACGCCAGGTTAATCCCGCCGTTAATGCGTAACGCTCTGGCCCCTTTGTCCGCCGCGATGCAGGCATAGCGCGCCATCAGGATAGCCAGCGGAGCAAAACACGGCAGGATGTAGGTTGGCAGTTTGCCTTTGGCAATGCTGAAAAACAGCAGCGGCATCACGACCCATCCAAGCAGATAAAAGCCACCGCCCGTGTTGTATCTTTCGCGCCAGCCCAGCCGAAACGCGCCGGGCAACAGCGCCAGCCACGGCAGACTGCCGGCCAGCAAGAACGGCAGGTAGTACCAGAACGGCGCCTTGTGCTGAGCATCGCTCTGGGCAAAGCGCTGAATATGCTCAACCCAGAAGAAGTAGCGCCAGAAATCAGGCTCTCGATGCGCAATGGCCAGCGCCCAGGGCAGGACGATCAGCACACAGCTCACGATGGCCAGCCAGCCAAAGATCAGCACCTCTTTCCAGCGCTTCTGCGCAATCACCCACGGCAGCACACCTATCACCGGCACCGCCAGCGCCAGGAATCCTTTGGTCATCACCCCCATGCCGCAGGCAAGCCCGAGCAGCACGTAGCCACCCGCTTTTCCGGCCACGGTTTCAGCCTGTGAGGCCAGCCAGAAGCTGCACATAGCGGCCACCAGCCACAGGGTAATGATGGGATCCAGCACGGCGTACGTGCCAATGCCATACACCAGGAACAGGGTCAGGAAGATAAGGCCGGAGAAAATGGCAACGCGCTTATCCCGCCACAGGCGCCACGCCATCCAGAGCACCAGCAGAGCCGTCAACCCGGTTGAGAATATGGCGCCGGCGCGCACGGCAAAGTTAGTATGCCCAAACAGCAGTTGCCCGATACTGTTGATCCAGTAGCCCGCAATCGGCTTTTCAAAGTAACGCAGCCCCAGAAAATGCGGGACAATCCAGTCTCCAGACGCCAGCATTTCGCGGCTGATTTCCGCATAGCGCGTTTCATCAGGCTGCCACAGCAGGCGGATATCGATCGGAATGAGGTAGTAAACGATAAACAGTGCGAGAAGCGCTAAGCCATAACGGGCTGCTTTCATGATACCGGACTCACGGTTTGTTGATAGCCAAGCCAGCCTTCCCGGCCAGCCAGTTCATTACGCACAATTTTGCCCACGGGCAGGACGCTAAGATCCTCTGGCAGCAATTCGCTCAATGGACAAAACTGAATGCCCTCCTGAGCGGCCATCGTCAACAGTGCATCGAAATCATGCTGATACGCAATCCCTTCCACTTCCGCGTGGATGGTATAGACGGGCGTACCGGTGTCGCGATGAATGCAGTCCAGAATATAGCGATTGAACCCTCCGGCACTAACCTCGCGGCCAACCACTTCATCCCAGGTGGGAAGCGTGACCGGGATTTGCACCGTCCCCAGGCGATTCTCCCCGATGAGCGGCAAAAAAGGCCCTGTGCCGCGGCAATCGCTGTTGTAGCGAAACGCGAAGGGTTCTTTGGCTTTCACCACGCGTTGGTCGGCACGCCATCCCGCCACGGCGGAGCAGCGAATCGTCTGACCGGTAATGGCCTCCAGCTCCAGCATGCCGCGCTCAACTTCACGCGACAGGCGTGGAATATCCCAGACGCCAGCCCAGGCCTGCCAGGCATGGTGATCCCAGGCATGCAGTCCAACCTCATGGTGCTGCGCCGCGTCGCGGATAACGGCTTCGTTACCCGCGCCAATGCGCCTGCCGGGCCATGCGGTTCCGGCCAGCAAAATATCCCAGCCGTAGAGAGAGGCTGCGCGTGAGCGCAGCATTTTGAACAGAAATGCCGGTTTAACCAGACGCCATAAATGACGTCCCATATTGTCAGGCCCCACGCTGAAGAAAATGGATGAGCGCACGTTGTGCTTGCTCAGCAGTTCCAGCAGTTTGGGTACGCCGTCACGCGTCCCCCTGAAGGTGTCGACATCAATGCGTAAACCGACTTTTCTCATGAGACCTGTTCCGACAGCTCCACGGTGCGCAGGAAGAAATCGAGCGTTTCATCAATGGTCTGATCCATCTTCACCGTCGGTGTCCAGTTCAGGCAGCGTTTCGCATTACGAATGCTCGGTTTACGGTGCTCAACGTCCTGATAACCTTTACCGTAGTAGCTGCTGCTTTCCACTTCACGGAAACCGGCAAACGGCGGGAAGCGATCGCGCAGCGGATGACGTTCAAAGCTTGCCAGCAGCATCTCAGCCAGCTCGCGAATGCTCGCTTCGTTATCCGGGTTACCGATGTTGATGATCTCTCCGTTGCAGCGACCCTCTTTGTTTTCGATGATGCGGAACAGCGCCTCGATACCGTCGCTGATATCCGTAAAGCAGCGTTTTTGTTTACCGCCTTCGATAAGCTTGATGGGCGAGCCTTCCACCAGGTTCAGGATCAGCTGGGTGATGGCACGTGAGCTGCCGATACGCGCCGCGTTAAGGTTATCCAGACGTGGCCCCATCCAGTTAAACGGACGGAACAGCGTAAAGCGCAGACCCGCTTTCTCGCCGTAGGCCCAGATCACGCGGTCGAGCAGCTGCTTGGAGACGGAATAAATCCAGCGCTGTTTGTTGATCGGCCCGACGACCAGGTTAGAGGTATCTTCGTCGAAGTTTTTGTCAGTACACATGCCGTACACTTCAGAAGTGGACGGGAAAATGATGCGCTTGTCGTATTTCACACAGTCGCGGATGATCTTCAGGTTCTCTTCGAAGTCCAGCTCGAACACGCGCAGCGGGTTACGGGTGTACTCAATCGGCGTGGCAATCGCCACCAGCGGCAGCACCACGTCACATTTTTTAATGTGATATTCAATCCACTCGGAGTGAATGCTGATATCCCCTTCCACAAAGTGGAAACGCGGGTTGTCGAGGAAACGACTGATGGCATCAGCACCGATATCCAGACCATAAATTTCGTAGTTATCGTCTTTCAGCAGACGCTCGGTCAGGTGGTTGCCGATAAAGCCGTTGACGCCGAGGATCAGCACGCGGGTGCGGCGTTTGATGGCCACAACCGGTGCGCTGGTGATCAGTGCGCCAGTGACCAGCCCCAGAGACTGAGCCAGCTGCGCGCCCTGAACGTAAACGCCGTTATCGGTTTGCCCGGTAACGATCTCCAGCGCCTGCTCGCCGCAGCTGACAATCAGCGGGGAAGCCGAGACAACGGTGCCCGGTTTGGCGGCAGGAATGTCGTCGCGTACGCGGGATTTCCAGACGATAAATTTACTTACGCCTGCAAAGCTGTACGCCCCCGGCCAGGGGTCGGTAACGGCACGCACCAGGTTGTGCAACTGACGAGCCGGCTTGTTCCAGTCCAGGCGACCATCTTCTGGCTTGCGACGGCCAAAACAACTCGCCTTGCTCTCATCCTGCGCGATCTCGCTGAAGGTGTCGTTAAGGATCGCTGGCAACACATCACGTAGCAGGCTTTGCGCTACGGTGCAGAGCTTCTGATGAAGCTGCAGCGCAGTTTCATCCGCGTCGATAGCCACGCGCTGCTGCGCGATGATGGCACCGGCATCTGCGCGGTGCACCATACGGTGCAGAGTGACGCCGGTTTCCGTTTCGCCGTTCACCAGCACCCAGTTCAGCGGTGCGCGGCCACGGTAGGCGGGCAGCAAAGAGCCGTGAAGATTAAATGCCCCTTTTGCCGCCAGACTTAAAATCTCATCGCAAATCAGGTTGCGATAATAGAACGAGAATATGGCATCAGGCGCGAGCGCCCGGATGCGATCCACCCACAGCGGATGGTTGACATCGTCCGGGGCGTAAACCGGAATACCGCGCTCTGCGGCGATACGCGCCACCGAGCCAAAGAAGTTATTCTCTCCGGCCGTGTCCGGATGCGTGAAGATTGCAGCGATTTCATAGCCCGCTTCCAGCAGGGCCAGCGTGCCCGCACACCCCATATCGTGATAGGCAAAGACAACAGCTTTCATGGGTGAATTTCCTCTTGAGATGCTTTGTGTTCCTGGCGGACAACACGTTGAATAAAGTAGCGCGGACGTGCGCGAACATCGTTATAAATACGGCCAATGTATTCCCCGAGCAGGCCCATCCCGACAAACTGGGCGCCGATGAACATAAACAGCACGGCAAAGAGCATGAAGACCCCTTCCGCCGCCCACTGGGGACCGTAGATCAGGCGGAGTAACACCAACAGCACGGAGAGCGCAAAGCCGAACACGGCAATGATGCTGCCGAAAACGCTCAACAGGCGCAGCGGCGTGGTGGTCAGGCAGGTGATAAGGTCGTACATCAGGTTGATGAGACGCATAAAGCTGTACTTCGACTCCCCGTGCTCGCGCTCGGCGTGCAGTACCGGGATTTCCGTCGCCTTACGGGCAAAGGTGTTCGCGAGAATAGGAATAAACGTGCTGCGTTCATGGCAGTGCAACATGGCGTCGACAATATGGCGGCGGTAGGCGCGCAGCATGCAGCCATAATCGCCCATCGCTTTGCCGGTGGTCCGCTGGATCAAACGGTTGATTGTGCGGGAAGCCAGCTTACGGAACAGGCTGTCCTGACGGTTTTGCCGCACCGTGCCGACCACGTCGTACCCTTCATCGGCCTTTGCAACCAGACGCGGGATCTCTTCCGGCGGGTTTTGCAGATCGGCATCAAGCGTAATAATCAGATCGCCCGTCACGTGGCTGAACCCGGCCATAATGGCGGAGTGCTGGCCGTAGTTACGGTTAAGCAGCACGGCAACAATATGGCTGCCCTCGGCCTGCGCGGCTTCGGTCAGCATCAGCGCGGAATTATCGCTACTGCCATCATCCACCAGCAGTATTTCATAGGCTTTGCCGAGCGTGTCGCAGGCGGCCGTCGTGCGGCTGATCAGTTCGGGCAGGCTCTCCTGTTCGTTGTAAACGGGGATAACCACAGAAACTTTTTGTACAGGCGGTGCGCTGAACATATCAATTTCCTGCAAGCTGATGGAGCGCGGTAATGACGCGGGTTGTGTCGTCATGAGTCATGTCCGGGAAAAGGGGGAGAGAACAAATACGCGCGCTATTCCATTCAGAATTCGGGAGCGATACATCAGGAAAACGCTCGCGGTAGTATTTTTGCGTGTGCGCCGCGCGGAAATGCAGGCCGGTGCCAATGCCTTTTTCCTTCAGCGCTGCCATCAGGTTGTCGCGAGAAATCCCGCAACGGGCTTCATCCACGCGAATGATGAACAGGTGCCAGGCGTGGACGTGCGGCCATGAAGGAATACGCAGCGGCTGGAACGGCGTATCGGCAAGCTCGCGCAGATAGCGTTCAGCAATGTCATGACGTCGTGCGTTGGCCTCTTTCAGTTTGCCCAACTGCACCAGCGCCAGCGCGGCGTTGATATCCGCCAGGTTGTATTTGAAGCCGGGCGTGATAACTTCTGCCTGCGGCGCACGACCGTGCGTCTGGCGGTCGTAAGCGTCCACACCCAGGCCGTGGAATTTCAGGCTACGGATCCGCTGCGCCAGTTGCGCATCGTCCGTGACCACTAACCCGCCTTCGGCGCAGGTCATGTTTTTAATGGCGTGGAATGAGAAAATCGCGGTGCCCTGCCAGCCCACGTGGCGCGAGTGGTAGTACGTGCCGGCTGCATGCGCCGCATCTTCAATGATCGGAATACCGTGACGTTCCCCGATGGCGCGAATGGCGTCGATGTCACACGGCGCGCCGGCATAATGAACCGGAACAATCGCTTTTGTGCGTGGCGTAATGGCGGCGTCGACCGCATCCGGCGTGACCATCAACGTATCCCGGTCCACATCAATCATCACCGGGGTTGCGCCCAGCAGCACAATCATATTCAGTGTGGATACCCAGGTCAGAGAGGGGGTAATCACTTCATCGCCTGGACCAATACCCAGCGCCATCAGCGTGACATGCATTCCCGCGGTCGCTGAGCTGACGGCAATCGCATGTTGATTCCCGGTTAGCTGACAGAATGCCTCTTCAAGCGCCTGATTTTTCGGTCCTGTGGTGATCCAGCCGGAGGTTAATACCTCCTGCAACGCCGCTAATTCCTCGCTACCCATGGACGGCCGGGAAAAAGGCAAAAAATCACTCATCATTAATTTCCTTGAAATAAGAATGGCACGCTTTTGATATTAACCAAATGCCGGTTCGTTTATTTCAACGAACCATAAACTTATATCAAGGTAGCTAACATTTCTTAGGGAAAAATTAAGAAAGACATTCCATTCACTTTACCCAACCATTAACCACTTCAAATACAAAGAGTTAAATTATTATGAATTATTTATTGTGTGATCAAACTCGATCTTTGGCTGCAATTTTTTTAAACATAACATCAACAAACAAAAAAAATCCCGGCTATTTCTTTTAAAAGAAGAAATATCCGGGAACTTTTCTTTTTAGTTAATTGTCGCGCTTATTTTAAATTATCAGGAAAGTTTTTTGGTAACTCGCTCGCCGCACAGGCAATAACGCTTTCATTATTCGCGCCACAGTCGCGAACAAAGGTGATCGTCGCAAATTCATCAATGACTTCAGTGGGGTATGCCGGGCCCGCATCACGATACGCATTCATCAATGGAATATGATCGTTCTGGAAGCAGACGGTTTTTTCTGGATTGTTGATCACCCAACGTGGGAAGAAGATGGTGCCGTGGAACAGTTTGTCACCCAGGTTTGCTATCAGGCTCACGTCGGTACCGGTTGGTTCTGTCCAGGAAATTTTATAGATGCTCTCCCCTACGCGAACAATATAAGCCTGCTGATCTTTCACCCAACGGTTCGCCACAATCCCGCTGTGAATACGGTAATCAAGGGTGGTTTCATTTTTGACATAAATCTCGTAGTTCCAGCCATTATCATAGGTATATACAAGGTGTTTGCCGACGAAGCCGCTTAAGTCATGTTTGTCGAAGGTGTTCATAATGTGTCTCCTTTGTTTTGATGAGACGATCGTACCCCTTCAAAAAATGAATGAATAACGCTATGTTTGAATCAAATTCATCCAAATTTTAGATTAATCATGCATAAGACGACGCTTGAACAATGGTCATTACTGGAAAGAGTGGTCGAGGCAGGCAGCTTTGCCAAAGCAGCGGAAGAGACCAACCGCAGCCAGTCCTCGGTCAGCTATAACCTGTCGCTGCTGCAGGAGCGGCTGGGCGTGGCGCTGCTGGTGCCCGAGGGTCGGCGGGCTGTCTTAACCCCGGCCGGCGAACTCCTGCTCAACCAGGTTAAACCGTTGCTGAAAGCCTTCGCCTATGTTGAGATTCGTGCGGCAAGCCTGCGTAACGGAATGCGCACGCGGTTAGATCTGGTGGTGGACAGCATTTTCCCGCGCCGACGCCTGTTCGCTATTTTGCGTCAGTTCCAGCAGCTGTATCCGCAAACGCAGGTCCGTCTCACCGAAGTGCTGGAAAATAGCCGCACCGATGTCATTAATGATGAAGCCGACGTGATGGTGTTAACCCGCCGCCAGGACATAACCGGTCTTGGCGAATGGCTGATGAATATCGACTTTGTTGCCGTGGCGCATCATCAACATCCCCTCTTTAGCCTCGACGCGCCGCTTAACGACGATATGCTGCGCCCGTGGCCGCTCATTCAGATAGCCGACAGCCAGACCGACGCGCGTGCGGCCGGTGAGTCGTGGACCTTTTCCACCATTGATGCAGCCATAGAGGCGGTGATGTCTCAGGTCGGCTATGGCTGGCTGCCAGAGGAGCGTATTCAGACCCAGCTTGATCTGGGGGTGCTTAAACGCCTGCCGCTTAGCCATGGCGCACGCCGGGCTACGCCGCTGCACCTGATTGTGAAACGCTCCCTCGGCCCGCTGGATGAACAGGTTGAGACCCTGCTGCGCCTTTTTAGCCAGGAGCCGCCATCCTCACCTGCTACGCTTTAAGGTCCGAACGTTAAACACGATAAGGAGCAGATGATGAAGATCGATTTTACGGGGAAAGTCGCGCTGGTGACCGCCTCTACCGGCGGGATCGGGTTCGCCATAGCCCGAGGGCTGGCTGAAAGCGGTGCGGAAGTGATCATCAATGGCCGTAGCACGGAGTCTGTGAATAAAGGTATCCAGCAGCTACAACAGGTTGTGCCTGGGGTGCAGGTACGCGCCGCGATTGCCGACCTCAGCACGGCTGAAGGGGTGGAATCGCTGCTGAACGTGGCGACCCACGTCGACATCCTGGTCAACAATGCCGGCATTTACGGCCAGCAGGATTTTTATGGCACCGACGATGACACCTGGGAGCGTTACTGGCAGACAAACGTGATGTCCGGCGTGCGTATCTCCCGTGCGCTGCTGCCCGGTATGGTGCAGAAAGGCTGGGGACGCGTGGTGTTTATTTCGTCCGAGTCGGCCTGCAATATCCCGGCGGACATGATCCACTATGGCGTGACCAAAACGGCGCAGCTGTCGCTCGCTCGCGGGCTGGCGAAGTTCGTGGCGGGAAGCGGTGTCACGGTGAACAGCGTATTGCCCGGCCCCACCCTTTCAGACGGTTTTGCCGGCATGATGAAAGACGAGATCGAAAGAACCGGCAAATCGCTGGAGGAACTGGCGAAAGAGTTTGTGATGACTCACCGCCCGAGCTCGGTTATCCAGCGTGCCGCGACGGTGGAAGAAGTCGCCAATATGGTGGTGTATGTCTGCTCGCCCCAGGCCTCCGCCACCTCGGGCGCGGCACTGCGCGTCGATGGCGGCGTGGTGGATGACATCATCTGATCCCTCAGACAGAACGGTCTGTGACCCGTCGGGCAGTAATATAGTGCGCCTGCCAGTAGTCATCAGTCAGGGTTGAGACGGTTACGCCCTGGCTGCGTGAAGCATGAATAAACTGGCTATTGCCGATGTACACGCCCACGTGCCTTCGGTCTGGACCGATCTGAAAGAAGACCAAATCCCCCGCCTTCAGACGGTATTGCGCCACCTTCACGCCGCGATGGATCTGTTCGCCCGTCGTACGCGGCAGATTAAGGTGCGCCGCATCGCTGAACAGATGCTGCATCAGCGCGGAGCAGTCCACGCCCCGATGCGTGGTCCCGCCCCACTGATAGTGGGTGCCTTTCCACTTCTGGTATTGATCAAGGATCCGGTTACGCAGTGGTCCTGTTTCCTGGTGCAGCAGCGTAGATTTTGCCGGAGAAAGGGCGAGCTCGCGGTTCATTGACAGCATCGACGCCGGCAGTTGAAAACTCAATGCCGAAAACGAAGCCAGACTTAACGAGAGGATTGAAATAAGCGATCTAAACGTCATATCAAAATAGATTCAGTGAGTGAATATTTTCCTTACCGGTGGGGGCCAACGTTCCCCCGAAATAGCGCTCAATGTGGCGATAATATAGACAGCTCGCTTTTCAACCAATTATTATTGAGACCAAAAATGGACTCACTTTCCGATCGCAAGATCGCGAAAAAAATGCTCAAGACAGAAGGACAGACAGGGTAAAGCAGGTAAACTAATCAACAGAATGTGTATTTTAGCTAAGACGTATTTATGACCAATATGATTGCCGACGAGGCCGTGGCCAAATCCAACGTGCTCTCCGTCTTCGACTTTGATGGAACACTGACGCACCACGACAGCTTTATCCCTTTCCTGCGTTTTGCCTTTGGTAAACGTTACTTCGCGGGCCGCCTGGTGCGTATGGCCTTACCCACGCTGCACTGCGTGCGTCGTAAGCTGACGCGCGATGAGCTGAAGGAAGTGCTGATTAAAACGTTCCTGACGGGCGTGGATGAACACTGGCTACGCCAGCAGGCGGAAGCGTTTTGCGAAAAATACTGGGACAAGCTGATGCGCCCTGCCGGCGTACTGGCCGTCGCCGCAGAGGTGAATTCCGGTGCGGAAGTGACCATCTGCTCCGCCTCTCCGGCGCTGGTGCTCCAGCCGTGGGCTGACAAGCTGGGGATTAAGCTGATTGGCACACAGCTGGAAGTGAAAGACGGCAAGCTGACCGGGCGTATCACCGGCAACAACTGCCGCTGTGCCCAGAAGGTGGCGAGGCTGGAAAAAGTGTATGGCGATCTGAATAGCTACCACCTGCGCGCGTGGGGCGATACCCGCGGCGACCATGAACTGCTGGCGGCGGCGCAGGATGCACACTGGCGGCACTTCCATCCACCGCGCAAGCGTCGACATTCACCGATTAAGTGTTAGACACTGTCTACCCGAAAACGGCAACCAAAGGTTGCCGTTTTGCTTTTAATGGGCTTCTTTCTTCCCCGGGAACATCACGCTGGTGATAATCCCCAGCGCCAGCACGCCAAGCACCACAAACAGGCTTGCCGTGGCACCAATGCTGTAACCGTGGTGCCAGAAGTGATCGGTGGCATTTAATCCGAGCTTGAACGCCACGAAGAACAGCAGCAGCACGACCGCTTTCTCCAGATGCACCAGATACTGCTTCAGCGCTTCCAGCACGAAGTAGAGCGTACGTAAGCCGAGGATGGCGAACATCATTGCGCTGTAAATAATAAGCGGCTCACGGCTGACGGCAATAATGGCCGGCACGGAGTCAAACGCGAACATCACATCAGAGAGTTCCACGACCGCCACGCAAAGCAACAGCGGCGTTGCGTAGCGCTTCGCCTTCTTCACGCGTCCAACCGTTACGTCCTGGTTTTCAGGTTTCTCCAGCTCCGCGTCCACCTCTTTCTGGGTCAGAATAAAGGCATTGCTGCTGATTTTAGGCCAGACAGGATAGAAGCGTTTCACCAGACGGTAAGCCAGATGGCCGGAGTAATCTTCAACCTCGTCACTCTCTTCATTGCGTCTGAGCATCATCACCGCCGTCCAGCCGACGACCAGCGCGAAGATAACCTCGACGTAAGGCCCCAGACTTAACAAGCTGGTCCCGATGGCCACAAAGATACCGCGGAAAACAATCGCCCCCAGCACGCCCCAGTAGAGGACGCGGTGACGATATTTATCCGGCACGCCGAACCAGGCAAAAATCGCCATCATCACAAACAGGTTATCGACGGAGAGCACCTCTTCCAGCGCGTAACCGGTGAGGAACAGGCTTGCCATCTCTGCGCCGTGGTGAACATACAGGAACCCGGCGAAAGCCATGGCCATCATGACCCAGAAGAGGGACCACATGGCAGCGCTTTTCAGCGAGATCGGTTTATCGTGACGGTGCATAAAGAGGTCGATAAACATCGCCCCGACGGCCATCACTACAAAGACAACAACGGTTTCAGTCGGGAAACCGAGATGAGCAGCAGACATACACAACCCTTTTGGCAGACAAAACACAACACCATGCAAACTGGCGTAAACCAGGAACGGAAAGGGGCAGGCTGTTTACCAGCCTTTAACCCTTAAAACCGCGGCCTTCCAGGCCCGGCAAAGAGAGGTACTTTACCGCACTCCATGGGGTCGCGCATCTGCCGTTTAGGCGCTCATGCCGCGCAAACGCTGCAGTACGGCCACCAGAACCGCCACTGACCAGCCCACCATCAAGGCGCCGACCAGGCCTTCCACACCCCCAATCAGCCGCCAGTGCTGAGGCAACGTGACATCGCCGTATCCCACCGTGGCGTAACTGACCAGCGAAAAGTAGAAGCTGGTGTTCCAGTCGTTAAATGCATCAATAACAAAATAAAACCCGGCGAAGAGACCGGCTTCAAGAAGATGGGCGAAGATCATGGAGATAACGATCCCGACGTTACGCAAAACCACGCGCACCGCAGAGTCGACCTCTAAGTTAATGAATTTTAAAACGCAAAACATCCACAGCGAATGGATGACTACCGTAAGGGTAAGCAAAATAGTGATGCTGAGTAGCTGCATGAAAGGTGCTCTGACCGGGAAGAAAAATGACCCCGCGAACGCAGCGGGGCACCTGGAGCTGTCTGGCCTGGTCGAAGCTTAGTGGATCGGAGGAAAAAAGTTGTCGCAATAATTGCGCTGCGTGATTATCACCCTTATAGAGTCTCCTTTTTGCGGCTGATTCGACTGCTGTGAGCGATATATCTGGAGGGCACTATCTGTGAGTCACCTCTTATTTACATCATTTAAACCTTCCATTAACTGGATAAAAAGAACGCGCCGTCGCTATAGTGGTTTTGTTTAATAAAACTCAGTTGTACCTAATAAAACAAAGAACATACCCTGCGAGGACACAATGACAGAACATTTACGTAATGGTGCTACCGCCACCGAGGACATAGAAAGAGAGACGATGCGGAAGGTGATCTGGCGTATTCTCCCGTTTCTGATTGTCAGTTACCTGGTCTCCATTATCGATCGTGGGAATATCGGCATGGCTTCGCTGCAGATGAATGAGGACCTTGGCCTCAGCAAAGCTGCATTTGGCTTCGCCAGCAGTCTTTATTTCGTGGCCTATTTTCTGTTTGAAGTACCCAGCAACCTGGCCATGCAGAAAGTCGGCGCCCGTCTGTGGATCCCGCGCATTATGATCAGTTGGGGCATCGTCTCCATGTGTATGTCCCTGGTGCAGAACACCACGTCGCTCTATATCGTCCGTTTTCTTCTCGGAGCTGCAGAAGCGGGCTTCTTCCCGGGCGTCGTGCTGTATCTGACCTGGTGGATCCCGTCCCGCTACCGCGCACGCATTATTGCTTCCTTTATGGTCGCCATCCCGCTCGCTAACTTCATTGGCTCCCCGCTTTCCGGGTTGATACTGTCACTGGATGGCTGGCTGGGTCTTCGCGGCTGGCATCTGCTGTTCATTATTGAAGGCTTGCCGGCGGTGCTGCTGGGTATTGCCGCCTGGTTTATTCTCCGGGATCGCCCTCATCAGGCGAGCTGGCTTAGCAGTGACCAGAAACAATGGCTGGAAACCACGCTGGAAACCGAGCGCAATCAGCAAAAGAATATCGGACACCAGACCACCTGGCAGTTGCTAAAGCATCGCCAAATCTGGCTGATGGCGCTGATTTACGCGGGTGCATCGTCCGCGGGTACCACCATCAGCGTCTGGTCTCCTCAACTGCTGAAATCCTTCCATCTCGATAATCTTGAGACAGGTCTGCTTAACGCCATTCCTTACGGTCTGGCATCTGTTCTCATGATTGTATGGGGACGGAATTCCGATCGTACCAACGAACGCCGCTGGCATACCGCACTCACGCTATTCATAATTGCCGCCGGCGTGTTCGCCGCCTTTGTGAGCGTTTCGCTGTCTGCCACGATCGTTATCCTCAGCATTATGCTGATAGGCGCCTATTCAATGAAAGGGCCTTTCTGGGCGCTGGCGTCCGGTTGGATGAGCAGTACCTCAGCGGCGGCGGGACTGGCCGCGATTGGTGCCATCGCAAACCTGATAGGCGGGGCGGTGATGGTAAACGCGTACGGCATTATCAATGAGCGGACGGGCAGCTACACGCTGGCGATGCTTCCGCTGGCCGCGCTGTGCGTGGCCGGGGGGATAGCGGTGCTCATTATGGGCCGACAGGCCCGCAACGCTCAGCTACACGAAAAACAGGTCACGCATTAGCGTTGACAGAAGCGGGACAACTGTCCCGCTTCTGCATTTAAAGATGTTCTTCCGCCGTATCGCTCGTTTCCCCAAAAAACTGCTGACAGAAGAGCTTACTGGCTCCCATTTTCTGCGACAGACGGCTTGCTGCCGCCTTCATCAACTGACCTATCTCCTTCTCACGACGATCTTCCGTCAGCCGTGAGATGGGGCCGGTCAGGGCTAACGCCGCAACCAGCTTGTCGTGAACGCCGAAGACAGGCATCGCAAACGCAGCGGTGTGGGGATCGCGTGCCCCTGACGTGTAGAAAGGGAGTTCAGCGTCTCCCTCCGGCAGGCTCTCATTGAGCCCCCAATGGCGTAATACCTTACTGATGGCCGAATTATCGAGCGGAAACTGGCTACCGGGAAGATTGCTGTGTCGCAGGCCATGCGACGCTTCAGCACGAAACAGGCAAAGCCGCTGCCCTCCCTCCAGCACATACCAGCTGGCACTCTCCTGAGACGCCAGGGATAAGGCCTGAAGCTCTGGCTGAACCACTCGGGAAAGATGGAAAGATTGTTCATACAGCTTGCCGAGGTAAAGCAGACGTGGGCCCAGCGCATAATTGCCGTCTTCATGCCTGACGACGTAATTCATCCGTTCAAGAGAATTCATCAAGCGGTAAACCGTGGTTTTGTGATAACCCGATAGCTGTGCCAGCGCGGTCAGCGTCAGGCTCTCATCTCCAGGACGGAAGCAATCCAGTAAAGCCAGCGCTTTTTCAACCGCTACAACGCCTTCATTCCCCATCATTATCTCCTTGTTAGCCCGGCAGTGAGTGTACCTCAAATTTTGTGAGTCACTTCGTGTTTACATCACAAACGCCATCTCGGGTCTGGCTAAAAGGAAAGCAACACCGCTATAGTTGTTTTGCACTGTACACCTGCATTGTACTTAGTAAAACAATATGGAGGCATTCATGTCCGTTACTGAAAAAAAACCGATTAATCGCCAGTTTGATCGCGTTTCTGCCGAGGACGTTCGTCGGGCTGCCGAGTATCAGGCCGCTATTCTGGCCGACGTGGCCGGTCGCCGCGGTACGCTTCATGGCCGCATCAAACCGCTGGCCCCACACATGTCCGTTGCGGGTCCGGCCATCACCGTTGAAGTCCGGCCGGGTGATAATCTGGCGATTCATGCCGCGATGGCGGTGGCGCAGCCCGGCGATGTCCTGATCGTCGATGGCAAAGGCGACCTGAGCTGCGCGCTGCTTGGGGAAATCATGGCCACTCAGGCTCAGGCGAGCGGCATTGCGGGCATTATTATTGACGGCGCTGTACGAGACGCCGATACCTTGAGCAAAGGCCACTACCCTGTCTTTTCTGCCGGTCTGAACCCCTGCGGCCCGACAAAGCTAATTTCTGGTCGGGTTAATCATCCCATTTCAGTCGCCGGGGCGACGGTTCAGGCCGGGGATCTGGTTGTCGCGGATATCGACGGCGTGGTAGTCATCCCGCGCGATGAGGTTCAGGAAGTTATCGCGCTGGCAAAAGGAAAGCTGGAGATGGAGACCCGACGCCTTGCCGCCATCCGTGAAGGCGATTTACGTCCACACTGGCTTGATGACGCGCTTCGTAAGGCAGGTATGTTAGATGACGGGGAGACGCTGTGATGGGGGGCAAAGACGTAGTTCTGGTTACCGGAAGCGACCTGGCGGAGCAGGCCATGGTGATGTTGCAGGGCTTTGAGGTGGTGTTTGCGGGCCGCCAGCCCACAGAAGATGAACTGATCGCGCTGTGTGAACGACACAATCCTGTGGCGATTCTGGTACGTTACGGCAAGATCACCGCGAAAGTCATGGATGCCGCCCCCGCTCTGCAGGTTATTTCCAAGCACGGAAGCGGGATCGATGTGATAGACCAGACGGCAGCGGCCGAGCGCAACATCGCCGTCCGCGCTGCGCCAGGTGCAAACGCGGCGGCAGTGGCTGAACATACCTGGGCGCAGATCCTCGCCTGCGCAAAGTCGGTGGTGCCTCTGGACAAGCGCCTGCGAGACGGGCACTGGGATAAGGCGACGCATAAATCCATTGAACTGGAGGGCTTAACGTTAGGGCTCATCGGATTGGGTGCTATCGGCTCGCGTGTGGCACATATTGGTCACGCATTCGGCATGAAGGTGCTGGCTTACGATCCCTATGCTAAGTCCATGCCTGCCCTGTGCGAACGCGCAGAAACGCTGAATGGACTTCTTTCCCGTTCCGATGTCATCTCTTTGCACTGTCCGCTGACCGATGAGAATCGGGGGATGATCAATAGCCAGACGCTCGCACACTGCAAGCGGAACGCAATTCTGGTAAATACGGCACGCGGCGGACTGATCGACGATGAATCGTTACTGGCGGCGCTCAGGGATGGCACGCTGCACAGCGCAGCGCTGGACAGCTTTACCCACGAGCCGCTGACGGCGCCGCACCTCTGGCAGTCCGTAGAAAACGTGGTTATTTCACCGCATATTGGCGGCGTTACCGCAGCGTCATATATCAAGATGGGGACAGTGGCCGCGAGCAATATTCTTGCTGTAACAGACGTAACCACCGTCAGCCCGTAAAGCCATCTGTGACGAGTGGCAGTGCTCTTATGTCACTTGTCTTCTGCCAGCGCCTGAGCGCACGCCCAGGCACTTGCCCATGCCCACTGGAAATTGTATCCGCCGAGCCAGCCGGTCACATCCATCACCTCACCAATAAAATAGAGCCCCGGCACGTTGCGCGCTTCCATGGTGCGTGAGGAGAGTTCATTCGTGTCGACCCCGCCAAGCGTCACTTCCGCCGTGCGGTAGCCTTCGGTGCCGTTGGGCTGCACCCGCCAGGCTGTCAGCGTCTCAACCAGCACCGCCTGTTCGCGGCTGTTAAGCTGCTTGAGCGACACATCGGGGATCTGCCCCAGCACCTGCAAACATTCCACCAGACGTTTTGGCAACTGCATGGCCAGCGTGTTTTTCAGGCTTTGATTCGGGTGCGCCGCGCGTTGCTCGTTGAGGAAAGCCTCCAGGTCGCAATCGGGTAGCAGGTTAACCGTGACAAACTCCCCCGGCTGCCAGTAGCTGGAGATTTGCAGTACCGCCGGGCCGGAAAGACCACGGTGGGTAAACAGCAGGTTTTCACGGAACACCGTACCGTCTTCAGCCGTAATGACCGACGGCACCGAGACGCCAGAAAGCGTCTGCAGCTGTTCCAGCAGGGGCTTATGCAGGGTGAACGGTACCAGCCCCGCACGGGTGGGCAGCACGTTCAGGCCAAACTGTTCGGCAATCTTGTAGCCGAATGGTGAAGCACCGAGCCCCGGCATGGAGAGGCCACCGCTGGCAATCACCAGGTTATCGGCGCTGACGCTTTCCCCATTTAACTGCAGCGTGTAGCCCTGCTCATCGCGGGACACCTCCAGCACTTCCGTGCGCAGGCGCATCACCACGCCGCCCTTCTCGCACTCGGCCACCAGCATATCGACAATCTGCTGGGCGGAGTCATCACAGAACAGCTGGCCCAGCGTCTTCTCATGCCATGCGATACCGTGCTTACCCACCAGGTCGATAAAGTCCCACTGGGTGTAACGCGCCAGGGCCGATTTGCAAAAATGACGGTTCTGGCTCAGATAAGCTGCGGGTTCGACATAGAGATTTGTAAAGTTGCAGCGCCCGCCACCGGACATCAGAATTTTACGTCCTGGCTTTTTACCGTTATCCAGCAACAGCACGCGACGACCCGCCTGTCCGGCCATCGCCGCACAAAACATACCCGCCGCACCGGCGCCAATTACCACGGCATCAAACCTTTCCACGTCAAAATCCTCTTCGTTAACTGCCGCGGATTGTAAAGTTTCCTCTGTGGTCACACCAGCGCAATTAACCGAGATATCAGTCATATACTTGAAATATAAAATATATTTCTTTACCTAACGCCAACAAAGCCGAAGTTATATCAAAAAAAAGCTATATTTCACTTTGCCCGCCGCGCATTTGTCCTGGATAATGCGCCGCGTTCATGTCCTCAAAATGGCGTAACGTCCTATGCTACATTTGTTTGCTGGCCTGGATTTACATACCGGGCTTTTATTATTGCTTGCTCTGGTTTTTGTACTGTTTTACGAAGCGATCAACGGCTTCCACGACACTGCAAACGCAGTAGCAACGGTTATCTACACTCGCGCAATGCGATCGCAGCTCGCGGTTGTTATGGCGGCGGTATTTAACTTTTTTGGTGTTCTTCTGGGTGGACTGAGCGTTGCATATGCGATCGTGCATATGTTGCCAACGGATCTGCTTCTCAACGTTAGTTCTGGCCATGGCCTCGCTATGGTGTTCTCAATGCTGCTTGCTGCAATTATCTGGAACCTCGGTACCTGGTATTTCGGCCTGCCTGCATCCAGTTCTCACACCCTCATCGGCGCGATTATCGGTATTGGGTTAACGAATGCCCTCATGACCGGTACCTCGGTTGTTGATGCGTTAAACATCCCGAAAGTGCTGGGAATTTTCGCCTCACTGATTGTCTCCCCTATCGTGGGTCTGGTGGTAGCAGGCGGATTGATTTTCATCCTGCGTCGTTACTGGAGCAATACGAAAAAACGCTCCCGTATTCACCTGACGCCGGCAGAGCGTGAGAAGAAAGACGGCAAGAAAAAGCCGCCATTCTGGACGCGGATTGCCCTGATCCTTTCCGCTATCGGCGTAGCCTTCTCTCACGGCGCGAACGACGGTCAGAAAGGCATTGGTCTGGTAATGCTGGTACTGATTGGCGTCGCACCGGCGGGATTCGTGGTCAACATGAACGCCTCCGGTTACGAAATCACCCGTACCCGTGATGCGGTGAACAACGTTGAAATCTACTTCCAGCAACACCCTGAGCTGCTGAAGAAGGCAACCGGCGTTGACCAGTTGATCCCTTCTCCTGAAGCAGGCGCTACCACTGCGCCGGGCGAATTCCACTGCCATCCGGCAAACGCGATTAACGCGCTGGAACGTGCCAAAGGCATGCTGGGTAATATCGAAAGCTACGACAAACTGTCCGTTGAGCAACGTGGTCAACTGCGTCGCATTATGCTGTGCATCTCTGATGTCACGGATAAAGTGGCGAAGCTGCCAGAAGTGAATGCTGACGACCAGCGTCTGCTGAAGAAACTGAAAGGCGATATGCTCAATACTATTGAGTACGCGCCAATCTGGATCATCATGGCTGTCGCACTGGCTCTCGGTATCGGTACGATGATTGGCTGGCGTCGTGTGGCGACCACCATCGGCGAGAAGATCGGTAAGAAAGGCATGACGTATGCGCAGGGTATGTCCGCGCAGATGACGGCGGCGGTTTCAATCGGTCTGGCGAGCTATACCGGTATGCCAGTTTCGACCACCCACGTACTCTCCTCTTCCGTGGCAGGGACCATGATTGTTGACGGCGGCGGTCTGCAACGCAAAACCGTGACCAACATTCTGATGGCCTGGGTATTTACCCTTCCGGCCTCTATCCTGCTGTCGGGTGGGTTGTACTGGATTTCGCTGAAGCTTATCTAATCGGCAGAACGCGATAAAAAAGCGGGTCAGGAAACTGACCCGCTTTTTTTATGCTCAGTGCCAAATCATCAAGGCAATCATGCTGACCACAACCAGACCACACAGGGCGCTGGTTAAAATGAACTGACGGCGAAGACGCTCGCAACGGCGAATAAACTCTTCATCGTGGTGATCGCGATAACGCTGGTAATAGATATACCCTACCAGACGCATCTGCTTGCTGGGCTGTCCGTGCGAGGTGAAGAACCCTCCACCGTCCACATACTGATAAAGCAACGGATCGCAACCACGAAGTACCACTAACAGCGCACGTAACGATGAGAAGTAGCGCGCCATATTCACTATGCAAACCACGCATAACGCCCAAAACAATGCGACGGTGCTAATCATACATCCTCCCCGGCGTACGCCCACGAAGCAAGGCCTCTGAGCTACCGCACTCCAGTGCCCTGACAGACAGTTCAGTGAAAGAATGAACAAAAGTCGATCCGGTTCGCGTTTTAATATCCGAACGGCTCATTAAATAGTGTAGGAGATCCGTTAATTTTTTTGCCACAAGGTTAATCGTTATCAACACCAAAGCTTGAAAAATATGTTTTACTGGGCCGTAATGAAAGCATCAGACGACGGCTTTTCCATTTAGTCATCGATAACTTAAGGAAGGAGTAACACTATGGCTTACAAACACATTCTCATCGCGGTAGACCTCTCTCCGGAGAGTAAAGTGCTGGTTGATAAAGCGGTATCCATGGCACGCCCTTACAACGCGAAAGTTTCTCTTATCCACGTTGATGTGAATTACTCCGACCTCTATACCGGTCTGATTGACGTCAATCTCGGTGATATGCAGAAACGCATCTCTGAAGAGACACACCACGCCCTGAGCGAACTGTCCACCAACGCGGGCTACCCTATCACCGAAACCTTAAGCGGCAGCGGCGATCTGGGTCAGGTGCTGGTTGATGCGATTAAGAAATACGATATGGACCTGGTCGTTTGTGGTCACCACCAGGACTTCTGGAGCAAGCTGATGTCTTCAGCGCGTCAGCTGATTAACACCGTTCATGTGGATATGCTGATTGTTCCACTGCGTGACGAAGAAGACGAGTAAGTCTGCTTTCCCTCTCCCAAAGGGAGAGGGAACCGTTCGAGCCTCTTTCCAGCGCGGGTTGGGGTGACGGCATCAAACCGCACACCCTAACCTTCCTGTTCCGGCGTCCCCGAATAAATATCAAACCGGTGCCCTTTGGTGACCACCGCATTGGCCGTGGCCACGTCCGCCAGCGGCGGCGCATAGTCCGGACGTTTCACCACCACGCGCTTCGTGGCTAGCTGACGAGCAGGTGCCAGCAAACCATCCGCGTCTAAATCCGGCCCGACCAGCGACTGGAACACCCGCATCTCTTTCTTCACTAGCGCGCTTTTCTGCTTATGCGGGAACATCGGGTCGAGATAGACCACCTGCGGACGCGGAGTGATATCGGTCAGCGCCGTCAGGCTGGAGGCGTGAATCAACTGCAAGCGCGCCTGCAGCCACGGCCCAATCTCCGGGTCGGCATAGCCGCGCGTCAGCCCGTCGTCGAGCAGCGCGGCCACGACCGGATTGCGCTCCAGCATCCGCACGTGACACCCTACCGAGGCCAGCACAAACGCATCGCGCCCTAAACCCGCCGTGGCATCCACCACGTCCGGAAGATAGCTTCCTTTGACGCCAACCGCTTTGGCAACCGCTTCACCGCGACCGCCGCCGAATTTGCGCCGGTGCGCCATGGCGCCCCCCACAAAATCGACAAATATCCCGCCGAGCCTGGCTTCGTCACGCTTACGTAATTCCAGATGCGCCGGCGTCATCACCAGCGCCATCAGGTTTTCATCATCATGCTCCAGCCCCCAGCGGGCGGCCAGAACAGATAAGGCGCCGTCTCCGGCGCCTGTTTCATCGACTAAACAGATCTTCACGTAACGGTTAGCCTTTAATTCCGTAGTGCTCAAGCATCGCATCCAGCTGCGGCTCGCGGCCACGGAAGCGTTTGAACAGCACCATTGGCTCTTCAGAACCGCCGCGCGTCAGGATGTTATCAAGGAACGACTGGCCGGTTTCACGGTTGAAAATGCCCTCTTCTTCAAAGCGAGAGAACGCATCCGCCGCCAGCACGTCGGCCCACAGGTAGCTGTAATAGCCTGCCGCATAGCCGCCCGCGAAGATATGGCTGAACGCGTGCGGGAAGCGGCCCCAGGTTGGGCCAGGAATAACGGCGACCTGCTTTTTGATCTCGGCCAGCGTCTCGAGGATTTTCGCCCCCTGCTCCGGACTAAACTCGGCGTGCAGACGGAAGTCGAACAGGCCGAACTCCAGCTGGCGCAGGATAAACATCGCCGCCTGGTAGTTTTTCGCCGCCAGCATTTTATCCAGCAGTTCTTTCGGCAGCGGCTCGCCGGTTTCGTAATGGCCGGAGATAAACGCCAGCGCGTCCGGCTCCCAGCACCAGTTTTCCATAAACTGGCTTGGCAGTTCGACCGCATCCCATGGCACACCGCTGATACCGGCAACGCCTGCGGTTTCGATACGGGTCAGCATATGGTGCAGGCCGTGGCCGAACTCGTGGAACAGGGTAATCACTTCGTCATGGGTAAACAGCGCAGGCTTGCCATTCACCGGACGGTTGAAGTTACAGGTCAGGTACGCCACCGGCTTCTGCAGGGAGCCGTCCGCTTTACGCATCTGCCCGACGCAATCATCCATCCATGCACCGCCGCGTTTGTTCTCGCGAGCGTACAGATCCAGGTAGAAGCTCCCGCGCAACTCGTTCTTCTCGTCATACAGTTCGAAGAAGCGCACGTCCGGATGCCAGACGTCGATGTCGGTACGTTCTTTGGCGGTGATCCCGTAAATGCGTTTAACCACTTCAAACAGGCCGTTAACGGCTTTATTTTCCGGGAAGTAAGGGCGCAGCTGCTCATCGCTGATGCTGTAAAGGTGCTGTTTCTGTTTTTCGCTGTACCAGGCGATATCCCACGGCTGCAGCTCGCCGACACCGTATTCCGCTTTCGCGAAGGCGCGCAGCTGCGCCAGCTCTTTCTCGCCCTGCGGACGCGCACGTTTCGCCAGGTCAGTCAGGAAATCGAGGACCTGCTGTGGATTTTCCGCCATTTTGGTGGCGAGGGATTTGGAAGCGTAGCTCTCAAAGCCCAGCAGCTGTGACAGCTCGTGACGCAGCGCGAGGATTTCAGCCATCACCGGGCTGTTATCCCACTTACCGGCATTCGGGCCCTGATCGGAGGCGCGGGTGCTGTACGCACGGTACATCTCTTCGCGCAGCGCCTGATTGTCGCAGTAGGTCATGACCGGCAGGTAGCTCGGGATGTCCAGGGTTAAGAGGAAGCCTTCCTGCTCTTTCGCTTCGGCCTGCGCTTTCGCCGCCGCCAGCGCGCTTTCCGGCATACCGGCCAGCTCGGCTTCGTCGGTAATCAGCTTCGTCCAGCCCATGGTCGCGTCCAGCACGTTGTTGCTGTACTGGTTGCCCAGCTCAGACAGACGGGCCGCAATTTCACCGTAACGGGTCTGTTTCTCTTTCGGCAAACCAATACCGGAGAGTTCGAAATCACGCAGAGCGTTATCGACCGATTTTTTCTGCGCGGTATTGAGTTCGGCATAGTGGTCGCCATCGCGCAGGTCGCGATAGGCTTTGTACAGCCCCTCGTGTTGACCAACCCAGGTGCTGTACTCAGAGAGCAACGGCAGGGTTTGTTCATACGCTTCACGGAGTTCCGGGCTGTTTTTCACTGAATTCAGATGGCTTACCGGGGAGAAGAGGCGTCCCAGCACGTCATCCACTTCGGCCAGCGGCTGACACAGATTTTCCCAGGTGTACGGCGCGCCCTGCGCCACCACGCTTTCTACCGCCGCACGGCAGTTGTCCAGCGCCTGTGTTACGGCTGGAACCACATGCTCAGGGCGGATTTTAGAAAACGGTGGCAACGAAAAAGGCGTCAGTAATGGATTGGTCATAAACGCTGTCCTGTTGAATAAGATGAATGAAGCGCGCATCCGGCGCTGTGCATATGCGATCTAGAATGGGGATAAGTGTAGAGGATTTCAATGCCAGACGTTGCGCTTTCGCGGCAGGATAAACTTTTCTGTATACTGTGGCGATACGCTCTATTTTTGCCCGATGGCGCTACGCTTATCAGGCCTACGTTTACTACCTGGAACACATTCATTCATGCTCAGTTATCGCCACAGCTTTCACGCAGGCAACCACGCCGACGTCCTTAAACACACCGTTCAGAGCCTGATCATTGAATCACTCAAAGAGAAAGATAAACCGTTTCTCTATCTGGACACCCACGCGGGCGCGGGACGTTATCAGCTGAGCGGCGAACATGCCGAACGCACCGGGGAATACCTGGAAGGGATCGCCCGCATCAGGCAGCAGGACGACCTGCCGGCAGAGCTGGAGCCCTACATTGGTGTGGTGAATCATTTTAACCGCAACGGCCAGCTGCGCTACTACCCTGGCTCGCCGTTGATTGCCCGCCAGCTGCTGCGCGAGCAGGACAGCCTTCAGCTGACCGAGCTGCACCCAAGCGACTTCCCGCTGCTGCGTTCTGAATTCCAGAAAGACAGCCGCGCCCGTGTGGAAAAGGCGGATGGCTACCAGCAGTTGAAGGCCAAACTGCCGCCGGTATCCCGTCGTGGTCTGGTGCTGATCGACCCGCCTTATGAGATCAAAACCGATTATCAGGCGGTAGTGAGCGGTATTAACGACGGCTACAAACGTTTTGCGACGGGCACCTATGCCCTGTGGTATCCGGTGGTGCTGCGTGCGCAAATTAAACGCATGATCAAAGACCTGGAAGCGACCGGTATCCGCAAAATTCTGCAAATTGAACTGGCCGTGCGCCCGGACAGCGACCAGCGCGGCATGACCGCTTCCGGCATGATTGTGATCAACCCGCCATGGAAGCTCGAAGCGCAGATGAACAACGTGCTGCCATGGCTGCACAAGACGCTGGTGCCGGCCGGAACGGGCCATGCCACCGTCAGTTGGATCGTGCCGGAGTAATCGCAGTCATCGGTGGAAACTATTGATTTCAGGTATACAATCGCGGCAATTCACGATTAAGGATAAAAGCTATGACTAAGCATTATGACTACATCGCAATCGGCGGCGGCAGCGGCGGCATCGCCTCCATCAACCGCGCGGCCATGTATGGCCAGAAATGTGCGCTGATCGAAGCCAAAGCGCTGGGCGGCACCTGCGTCAACGTGGGTTGTGTACCGAAGAAAGTGATGTGGCATGCGGCCCAGATCCGTGAAGCAATCCATATGTATGGCCCGGATTACGGCTTTGACACCACCATCAATAACTTTGACTGGAACAAGCTGATCGCCAGCCGTACAGCCTATATCGACCGTATTCATACCTCGTACGACAATGTGCTGGGCAAGAACAATGTCGATGTTATTCATGGTTTTGCGCGCTTTGTTGATGCGAAGACGATCGACGTTAACGGTGAGACGATCACTGCCGATCACATCCTGATCGCGACCGGCGGGCGTCCGAGCCACCCGGATATTCCCGGTGTGGAATACGGTATCGACTCCGACGGTTTCTTCGAGCTGCCTGCTCTGCCAGAACGTGTTGCCGTGGTGGGCGCGGGATACATCGCCGTAGAACTGGCCGGTGTGATTAATGGCCTGGGCGCAGAAACGCACCTGTTCGTGCGTAAACACGCGCCGCTGCGCAACTTTGACCCGCTGATCGTCGATACGCTGGTCGAAGTGATGAATACCGAAGGCCCAACGCTGCACACCCACGCCGTGCCAAAAGCGGTTGTGAAAAATGCAGACGGTAGCCTGACGCTTGAGCTGGAAGATGGCCGTAGCCAGACCGTGGATTGCCTGATCTGGGCGATTGGTCGTGAACCGGCTAACGACAACTTCAACCTGGCGGCGACGGGCGTTAAAACCGATGAGAAAGGGTATATCGTTGTCGATAAATTCCAGAACACCAGCGTTCCGGGCATTTACGCGGTGGGCGATAACACCGGTGCGGTCGAACTGACGCCGGTTGCGGTTGCCGCGGGCCGTCGCCTCTCTGAGCGTCTGTTTAACAACAAACCGGAAGAGCATCTGGACTACAGTAACATTCCGACCGTGGTCTTCAGCCACCCGCCAATCGGCACAGTGGGCTTAACAGAACCTCAGGCGCGCGAGCAGTATGGCGATGACCAGGTGAAAGTGTATAAATCCGCGTTCACCGCGATGTATACCGCCGTCACCTCTCACCGTCAGCCATGCCGCATGAAGCTGGTCTGCGTGGGTCCGGAAGAGAAGATTGTCGGTATCCACGGCATTGGCTTTGGCATGGACGAGATCCTGCAGGGCTTCGCCGTGGCGCTAAAAATGGGTGCCACCAAGAAAGACTTCGATAACACCGTTGCGATCCACCCGACAGCGGCCGAGGAATTTGTCACCATGCGTTAAGCAAAATGCCCCTCTGCGGAGGGGCGTTTGTTTCAGACATAAATGGTTGCACAACGAATGCTCTGAATTATTTGCCCCATAAATCTGTCTAAAAATCCCTTTTAGCCTTTATTTTTCAGCGAATTACTGTTTTAACTCCGCAAATACCCCGCGCTTAAAAACGTGATCAACCGCACATTTCCCTCAGCCAACACCGAAGCGAATGTCTACGCTTATAAGACGCCCGGAAAAAACTGTTATTTTGAACACACAACCGGAGGTCCTTATCGCCATGTTCAACCAGAAACTACAGGCTGCCGAGAACATCGAGTTCGAGATTGCAGAAGAGCTGCGCTACGAGACCGATCCCTGCGAGTTAAAACTGGATGAAATGATTGAGGCGGAGCCGGAACCCGAAATGATTGAGGGGCTACCCGCCTCTGATGCTCTGACGCCCGCCGATCGCTATCTGGAACTGTTCGAGCACGTGCAGTCGACACGGCTGTTTGCGGACAGCAAAACCTTCCCCGACTGTGCCCCGAAGATGGATCCTCTGGATATTCTGATCCGCTATCGCAAGGTCAGGCGCCACCGGGATTTCGACCTGCGCCGGTTCGTGGAGAACCACTTCTGGCTGCCAGAGACCTATACCACGGAATATGTCTCCGACCCCGGCCTGTCGCTAAAAGAGCACATTGACAGCCTGTGGCCCGTGCTGACGCGCGAGCCGCAGGACCACATCCCCTGGTCTTCTCTGCTGGCGCTGCCGCAGGCCTATATCGTGCCCGGCGGGCGTTTTAGCGAGACCTATTACTGGGATTCCTACTTCTCCATGCTGGGTCTGGCAGAGAGCGGACGTAACGATCTGCTGAAATGTATGGCGGATAACTTTGCGTGGTTGATTGAACGCTACGGCCATATCCCGAACGGTAACCGTACCTATTATCTCAGCCGCTCCCAGCCGCCAGTATTTGCCCTGATGGTAGAGCTGTTTGAAGAGGATGGTGTGCGCGGTGCAAAGCGCTACCTTGAACACCTCAAAATGGAGCATGCCTTCTGGATGGACGGGGCGGAATCGCTGCTGCTTAATCAGGCCTATCGCAGCGCGGTGCGTATGCCGGATGGCTCGCTGTTAAACCGCTACTGGGACGACCGTGACACGCCGCGTGATGAATCATGGATTGAGGATGTGGAAACCGCCCGTCACTCTGGCCGTCCGCCGAATGAGGTTTATCGCGATTTGCGCGCAGGCGCGGCCTCCGGCTGGGATTACTCCTCGCGCTGGCTGCGGGAGCCTGGCCGACTTGCCAGCATCCGCACCACGCAATTTATCCCTATCGATTTGAACGCGTTCCTGTTCAAGCTGGAAAGCGCGATCGCCAATATTTCGGCATCGAAAGGGGATAAAGAGACCGCGGAACTGTTCCGCCAGAAAGCCAGCGATCGCCGCGCCGCGGTGAACCGGTATCTGTGGGATGACGAGAATGGCTGTTACCGTGACTACGACTGGCGCCGCGAGGTCATGGCGCTGTTCTCAGCGGCGAGCATTGTGCCGCTGTACGTTGGCATGGCGACCCACGAGCAGGCTGAACGCTTGTCGGATGCGGTAAAAGCACGTCTGCTGACGCCGGGCGGGATTCTGGCCACCGAGTACGAAACCGGCGAGCAGTGGGATAAACCCAACGGCTGGGCGCCGCTGCAGTGGATGGCGATTCAGGGCTTCAAACAGTACGGCAATGACTCGCTGGGCGATGAGATTGCCTGGAGCTGGCTGCAGACGGTGAATCATTTCTATAAAGCCCACCATAAGCTGATTGAGAAATATCACATCGCCAGCAGTACGCCGCGCGAAGGGGGCGGGGGTGAGTACCCGCTGCAGGATGGCTTCGGCTGGACTAACGGCGTGGTACGGCGGTTGATTGGGTTGTATGGGGAGCCGTGACCTTCTGCGGTCTGATGCCCGTATTCCATCCCTCTCCTCCCGGGAGAGGGAGAAGACAGGATTAACGAATCACTTCATAAATGGCGGTCTGGATGGACTGCCATTTTTTTGTGGTGGCATCCGGCTGTGACTGTGCCCGACGCGTCGCCATATCCAGATCATGCTGCTGGCGCTTCACCACAGCAGGCACGGTGCAAAATGCCTTCAGATACTGTTTACGCATTGACGTCAGGGACTCGCCATTCGACATGGCATGGCTGAGCGTGTTGATAAAGCGCCGGCACGGCTTCTGTTCCACCATGTTCTGTCGGTAGCGCAACATCAGCTCCAGAACGTCGTCATAGTCAGCCGACATCGCCTCTTCCGTCCAGGAGAGCTTCCAGTCCATCCCTCCCTGCAAAAACAGCAGTGCCACCCGGGTATCATTGCGGTTAATCGCCGAGCGGAAATTATTCTCGTCCCAGGTCACGCCCATGCGCGACAGCGTCTCGCGCGAGGACGGGGTTTCGCGCATCTCCTGAGGCTGGGCCGTTTCTGCAACGTTCCCGGCTGCAGGCTGGGGTTTACTGCTGGTTACCAGCCAGAAGCCGCCCGCCACAATGGCAATCACCATCACGCCAACCGCCCCCCATAACGCGCCGGAAATAAGCTGCTCACGCTGTTCTGGCGTGCGCGGTGCGCGCTGGGTCGGTTTTTCAATCGTGTCACGAACCTCAAAGAGATCCCCGCCGGTCACGCGATCCATTTTCTGCGCCTTTTCCCAGAAAGCATGCAGCTCGCTGGCATCCACCGCCATCAGTCCGGCCGGGTTGACGCGGGTTCTCCCCTCTTCAAAAGCACGTTGAACCGGTCGGGTGATCTGCGTGTAGTAGTTATCCAGCAGCTGGATTTGCGCCGAACTTAACGCTTTCTGCACGGTAATATTGTTGCGGATTTGCCGAATATCATCGAGGAAGGTTTGCAGGGTTTTCCGCGGTTCCACCATCAGCGTGAGCATTGACGGATCGTTAAACAGCGAGGCGTAGTAGCGGCTGAACTCTTTTTTATCCACCAGCATCTGTGCCAGCTCACTGAACATCATGCCGCTCAGCACATCATTGATGTCACCAAGCTTCAGCCAGCGCCGCACGCGGTCCGCGTTAAACAGGGTTTTAAGATGGTTATTCAGCCGCACCTGATCGGGCCAGGCCTGCTGGATGAGCCCTTTTATCATCAACTCAATTGTACGCACCTGCTTGTGCGCCTGTTGTTGCTGGAGTTCACTGCCAGGCGCCACTTCGGTGCTGTAGGTCAGAAGAGGCTGTTGCAAACGAAGGTGCTCCAGCGTGGTCACAAACCGCATCGCGGCAATCAGCTGGTTTTCACTGACATCCTGACCACTTTCGTACTGAGGAACACGCTGCTGAAGCAGACGCAATTGTAGTGTGAATTCGGACATCTCCGCGTCATTCAAATTGAGCGTCTTCGCAACCGCATTCCAGCCCCCCAGGCCTAAACGCGCGCTGTCCAGTTGTTCCAGAAACCAGCGTGGATCTTTTCCCTCAGAAACATGTACATTCAGGAGAAGTAAAATTTCAACCGAGGCCTGGCGAATAACCGCCAGACAGTGTTCGAACTGTTCGCGGATAGGGTGTGCTGTGCTGAGAGTCATTGTTTTCCTTAAGCGACAACGAAGACAACCAGAATGGGCCCGTAATGGCCGTTTTTCTTTTTATTTATACGAGGTTAACCATACCTGACTTTCTGTTGAAATAAAGTGACACCACGAAAATCATTTTAAATGTTTCAGGAGAATCTGAATGCCTGTCTTAACGACATCGCGTCTTATCTGTTCATCGCTGCAAGACCATGACTGGCCCTTTTTCCTGGCGTTGCAGCACGACCCCGAGGTGATGCGTTTTGTCGCGGAAGATCGCCCCGTGGAGGCGATCCGCGAGGCGTTCGAATCTCGTCTGACGCCCTGGACGCCGGGCAGCGCGCACTGGCTTTGCCTCGTTGTGCGTGACGCCACCTCCGGCGTACCGCTCGGCGTCACCGGTTATATTCATCGCGATGACGATTGCGCGGAAGTGGGTTTTCTTTTTGCACCTGCGGCCCAGGGGAAAGGCTACGGCTTCGAATCGCTGCAGGCGCTGTGCGGTTACGCCTTTCATCAGGGCGGCATACGCCGCCTCACCGCCACCGTCACGGCGGGGAATATCGCCTCCAGACGCCTGCTGGAAAAAACGGGCTTTCGTCTGGAGGGCGAGTTACGCGAGAGTTATTACCTTGGCGGACAATGGCATAATGACTGGCTGTTCGGTTTATTGAAGCAGGAATATCTCAGCAATCATTCCTGATCTATAGCCATTTGGCGGATATTTTGCGCGTGTCGTTTCCTCTACAATATTGCCATTAAGAGGAAACGAATATGAAAGGTCATGCGCTGAAGATATCTTCTGCCGCCATTGCGTTAATAAAAAAACACCAGGGGCTTTCTTTGGAGAAATATCGTGATGAAAACGGTTTATGGGTTATTGGCTATGGCCATGTTATTCGCCAGGGCGAATGTTTTCAGCGTCTTATCACGCCGCTACAGGCTGAATATTTACTTCACGATGATATTCAGCTGTGCGAAACGCTGCTGCGGGAAAAATTTAAACGCCCGTTAACCCAACAGCAGCACGACGCGCTGGTGTTGATGATGCTCAGTTTCGGTGAGACGACCTCACTCCCGACCGCAATTCTTCAGGCCGTCGCCCGGGTATAGTACATCGCGGCCTGGGTTCTGTTTTTCACCTCCAGGCGGCGGAAAAGCGCTTCCAGGTGCGCTTTCACCGTGGCGGCGCTGATGTTGAGATTGCGTCCGATCTCTTTGTTGGACTCCCCCGCCGCCAGTAATTTCAGGACTTCGCGCTGGCGTTCGCTTAAGGATAATAACGCCTGCGGCGCCGACGGTTGCCTCACCCACTCACCGGGGAAGCACACCATTCCTCGGGAGACCGAATCCAGCACTGCGGAAAAGCGCTCCGGGTGCGCATTGCGGGGAACAATGGCCATCACGTTTCGCTGCAGCAATTGCTCAACCCATCGGGCCTCTTTTTTAGCCAGAACCATTACCACGCGTATCGTCGGAAAACGCTGCATGATCGCTTCCAGCCAGCCGATCCCCTCATCCTCAATTAAATTCCCGTCAATCATGACGATAGCCGTGGGTGACGCTGAAATTTGCGCCCGTATATCTTCTGCCTGACAGCTTCCCGTAATATTTATTTCCGGAATTAATTTCTGAAGACTGTGTATCGCTCCGTGAATAAACAGGGACTGCCTGTCAAACATAATTACCCGCATCGTTTTTCTCCCTCTGAGAGTCGCGAAGGGAGATTCTACAGAGGTATTATTTAAGAAAAAACTCAATGAACGGAGACGTTACAAATCCACCAGTGTTATTTATATCTCCCAGTATCTGGACACATTCAATTTGAGGATTTCCTTAAGAGGTTCCATCCCCTTAAGCGAAGGCATCACAGGAACATACCGCCTGATACTTCAATACGTTGCGCATTCATCCAGCCCAGTTTATCGCTGAGCAGCGCCGCAATGGCATCACCGATATCATCCGGCAGCCCTACGCGCCCGAGCGCCGTCTGCGATGCCAGCATCTGATTAAGCTGCGCGTTGTCACGCACGCGTCCGCCGCCAAAGTCGGTTTCTATCGCACCGGGAGCAATGATATTGACGGAGATGCCGCGCGCGCCCAGCTCTTTCGCCTGGTAGCGGGTCAGCACTTCCATCGCCCCTTTCATTGCCGCATAGGTGCCGGAACCGGGTTGCGTAAAACGGGCCAGCCCGCTGGAGACGTTCAGGATCCGCCCACCGTCGTTCAGCAAGGGAAGCAAACGCTGCGTCAGGAAAAAAGGCCCTTTGAAATGGATATTCAGTGCCTCATCAAACTGGGCTTCCGTTGTCTCAACATAGGGCGCGTACAAGCCCGTCCCGGCATTGTTTAATAAATAATCAAAGGTTTCACGCTGCCATACGGTCTTAAGGATTTCCTGAAGCTGAGCGGCAAAAAGGTCGAAACTGGCAACATCTCCGACGTTGAGCTGCAATGCTGCCGCGTTAACGCCTTTTTGCTGAATTTCGCGCACAACATCCAGCGCGTCCTGTTGGCTTCGGTTATAGGTCAGGATAATTCCCGTTCCGTCTGCTGCGAGCTTCAACGCCGCATTTTTACCCAGACCACGGCTACCACCTGTGACTAACGCAATACGTTCAGACATAAGAAACCTCGTTTTGACTGTTGTGGAGATTGAGAAAGAGCTTATTAGGTGATAGAAGATCAATAAAGATGTCGCAGAGCGCTTCACTGTTTCAATTGCAACAACAATGAGCTTCGTCTATGGATAAAATTCACGCAATGCAGCTGTTTGTTCGTGTCGCGGAACTGGAGAGTTTTTCCCGGGCGGCGGAGTCACTGACGCTGCCGAAAGGCAGTGTTTCGCGGCAAATTCAGGCGCTGGAAAACCGACTGGGAACCCAGCTATTGCACCGAACCACGCGTCGCGTAAGCCTGACGCAGGACGGCATGGTGTATTACGAGCGGGCAAAAGATCTTCTGACAAACCTGGATGAACTGGACGGTATGTTCCAGCATGACCCCTCCACCATCAGCGGTCGGTTACGCGTGGATATGCCCGTCAGCGTTGCTCGAAATTTAGTCATCCCCAAACTGCCTGCTTTTCTGCAGCAATATCCGGGCATCGAGCTGGAACTTAGCAGCAGCGATCGCCTGGTGGATGTTATTCGTGAAGGGTTTGATTGTGTGGTACGCGTCGGCGCGCTCAAAGACTCGGGACTTATCGCCCGCCCGCTGGGCAAGCTGTCGGTGATTAACTGCGCCAGCCCGGATTATGTCACGCGTTTTGGCTATCCGGAAACGCTGGAAGATTTGGGTTCACACGCCGTCATTCACTACGCCGCCACGCTGGGAACACGTCCCCAGGGCTTTGAGTTTTATAACGGCACGTCGACGCAGTGGGTGAAGACGGGCGGGGTTTTGACCGTCAACAGCACAGAAACGTATCAGGCGGCCTGCATCGCCGGACTGGGTATTATCCAGGTGCCGCGCGTTGGCGTGCGTGACGCTCTGCGCACCAGGAAGTTGATTGAAGTTCTCCCGCAGTACCGGGCGGAACCGATGCCGGTATCGCTGATTTATCCCCACCGGCGCAACCTCTCCCGTCGGGTACATCTGTTTATGGAGTGGCTGACTGCACTCACAAAAGCTTACGTGGATTAGTCGCAAGCTATAATTCAATAACATCCAGCCAAACGAAAAGGAAAAGTCGCGTGACGCCGGAAAACAACCCGCAACGACCTACCCAACATTTAGATTACGAACCCATCCAGAAGATGGAAACCGGGCCTGAAGAAGCAAAAATGCCAGGCACCGCCAGCAAAGCGCTGGGGACTGTCACCAGCCTGGCAGAGCGGATACAGCAGTTCCCCATGATTGCGCACCTGATACGCGCAACAGAGCGGTTTAATGACCGCATGGGTAACCAGTTTGGGGCTGCCATCACCTATTTCTCTTTTTTATCGATGATCCCGATCCTGATGGTGTCCTTTGCCGCAGCCGGTTTTGTGCTCGCGTCACACCCAACGCTGCTGCAGGATATCTTCAATAAAATCCTGAATAACGTCAGTGATCCGACCCTTGCCACCACGCTCAAAAACACCATTAATACCGCCGTACAGCAACGTACGACGGTCGGTATCGTCGGTCTGTTGATTGCCCTTTACTCCGGGATTAACTGGATGGGCAACCTCCGCGAGGCCATTCGTGCCCAGTCGCGTGAGGTGTGGGAGCGTAAGCCTCAGGACCAGGAGAAAATCTGGGTTAAGTATCTTCGCGACTTTGTTTCGCTGATTGGCCTGCTCGTCGCGCTGATTGTGACGCTCTCCATCACCTCTGTCGCCGGTTCGGCGCAGCAGATGATTATCTCTGCGCTCTATCTGGATTACATCGAGTGGCTGAAGCCCGCGTGGCGCGGCATTGGACTGGCTATTTCCATCTTCGCCAACTATCTGCTGTTCTTCTGGATCTTCTGGCGCTTGCCCCGCCATCGTCCGCGTAAGAAGGCGTTGATCCGCGGCACATTGATTGCGGCGATAGGCTTTGAAGTGATCAAAATTGTGATGACTTACACTCTGCCATCGCTGGTGAAATCCCCTTCTGGCGCGGCGTTTGGCTCGGTGCTGGGGCTGATGGCGTTCTTCTACTTCTTCGCCCGCCTGACCTTGTTCTGCGCGGCGTGGATTGCCACCGCCGAGTACAAAGACGACCCGCGTATGCCGGGTAAAACACACCGATAACGCCTCTCCCGGGCTGAAACTTCAGCCCGCTTCATCATTTCAGCATATAAATCCAGTCCGTAACTTTTATTTAACCAAAAACCAGTTTTATCAGCTGATATTTGAAAACTGTGAAGCATTTCATGGAAGTGTTTTGTCTGGCCTGAACATTATCCGCTTTTTGTTGCTTTTATCACCAGTGCGCGGCTTTGTTACAGATTGAAATGTCGCTTTTGCTGTGCGTAATATGGCCTTTCGTCCGACTAAAAATAAGAAAATATTATGCAAGCAACAGCCACAACACTCGACTCCGGCGCGGAAACCGCGCCGGTTAACTCGCGAAACAAAGTTGTCGTCGCCTCGCTGATTGGCACCGCCATTGAGTTCTTCGACTTTTACATTTATGCCACCGCAGCGGTCATTGTCTTTCCGCATATTTTCTTCCCGCAGGGTGACCCGACGGCAGCCACGCTGCAGTCTCTGGCTACCTTTGCGATCGCGTTTGTTGCGCGTCCGATTGGCTCTGCCCTGTTTGGACATTTCGGCGATCGCATCGGCCGTAAGGTCACGCTGGTGGCCTCGCTGCTGACGATGGGGATCTCCACCGTCGCTATCGGCTTGCTGCCTACCTACGAAACCATTGGTATTCTGGCCCCGATGCTGCTGGCGCTGGCGCGTTTTGGTCAGGGTCTGGGGCTGGGCGGTGAATGGGGGGGTGCGGCGCTGCTGGCCACGGAGAACGCACCGGCACGCAAACGCGCGCTGTACGGTTCATTCCCGCAGCTTGGCGCACCGATTGGCTTCTTCTTTGCGAACGGGACTTTCCTGCTGCTCTCCTGGCTGCTGACGGACGAACAGTTCATGAGCTGGGGCTGGCGTATTCCGTTCGTCTTCTCCGCCGTGCTGGTGCTGATTGGCCTGTATGTCCGCGTGTCGCTTCACGAAACGCCGGTTTTCGCTAAAGTTGCCGCCGCGAAAAAACAGGTAAAAGTGCCGCTGGGTACGCTGCTGACTAAACACGTCCGCGTGACGGTACTGGGCACGTTTATCATGCTCGCGACCTACACGCTGTTCTATATCATGACGGTCTACTCAATGACGTTCAGCACCGCCGCCGCGCCGGTTGGGCTCGGCCTGCCGCGTAACGAAGTGCTGTGGATGTTGATGATGGCGGTCATTGGGTTTGGCGTCATGGTGCCGATTGCCGGCCTGCTGGCGGATAAGTTTGGTCGTCGCTCAAGCATGATTGTTATCACCACGCTGATCATTCTGTTTGCCCTGTTCGTCTTCCCGCCGCTGCTGGGTTCAGGTAGCCCTGCGCTGGTCATGGCGTACCTGCTCATTGGTCTGAGCCTGATGGGCCTGACCTTCGGCCCGATGGGCGCGCTACTGCCAGAGCTGTTCCCGACGGAAGTGCGTTATACCGGCGCGTCGTTCTCCTATAACGTTGCCTCTATTCTGGGTGCGTCCGTTGCGCCTTATATCGCCACCTGGCTGCAGGCAAATTATGGCCTGTTCTACGTGGGCGTTTACCTGGCCGCCATGGCAGCGCTGACGCTGATTGCCCTGCTGCTGACCCACGAGACGAAGCACCAGTCTCTGTAATTCACCGCGGCCTGATACCCTCTCCCCCAGGGAGAGGGTAAAGGTCCCGAAAGCCGCACGTTATTTTTTCATCTGCGACAAAATGTTCCGGCACTGATTCGCATCCCCTTCTGACGGCGAAATTAACGCCAACAGCGCCGCCGCTGGCGTAACCAGCGTCGCGAGTGCTGCCGCCACCGCGCCGCGCGCAATCAGCGGACCGGGTTTCACACCCGCCTGCGGATTTTTAAAGGTCCCACGCACGTAGAGCGGCGAACGCAGGGTGATGATACGAATCCCCTTACTTTCCGGATCGATGGTTAAATCAAGCTGCTCGGAGGCCATACTGGCGGTGCCGGTCACGTTGATGACCGCGTTCTCCGTATCGAAGGCAAAAATCTGCGGGCGCGCCACGCCGTTGACCAGATCCAGGTTGGCCGCCGCACAGTTCACCCGCACCTCATCATCACCGAAGATTTGCCCGATGACGTAGTTCCCGACGTTCAGCCCAAGGATCTCCATCAGGTTACGGCTCACCAGCCCGTCATTCATCAGAAGCTTCAGGTTACCGTTACTGCTCCCGAGCAGTGCAGCCACAGAATTCCCCACGCCGCGGATATCCGCATCGCCGTTCATTTCACCCAGGGTTTTCTGCATCAATTCCACGTTCGGCATCAGCTCTTTCAGTTTGAGCCGGCGGGCCTTGATATCGGCACGCCCCTGCATCGGCTTTTTATCGCCTTCGAGGTGAATGTTCGATGAGATGGTCCCACCCGCCATACCAAACTTCAGCGGCTGCAGGCGTAAATCGGCATTTTTAAGCAGGATATGGGTCGAAAGATTGCTGATCGGCAGCGTACTGCCATGTTCGATTTTGCCCCCTTTAAAGCGAACATCCGCATCCATTACGTCCCACTTATCGGTTTCAAAGCGATCGTAAGGCAGGACTTTCCCCGCCGGCTGGCGATCTTTCTTCACCTCTTTTGATTTCGTGCCTTTACCGGAATCAATCCCGATCAGCGGCCCCAAATCGGCCAGCCGCAGCTGGCGAGACTCCACATCGCCTTCCAGTTTCGGGCGCGGTTTTCCGGTGGTGTAGGTCAACGAGCCATGGATATCGCTGTCGCCAATACGGCCATTGAAATCGCGATAATCAAATACCGACGATTTTTCCGTATCGATTTTTGCCACCAGATGACCGTCCGTCTCAAACGGTGGCGTATCTGGCAGCAGGACGCCAGTGAGTTCATACAGTTCACCCAGCGAATCACCGGCAAACTTCAGCCGCAGATCAACGCCCCCCATGTTCATAGGATCGTTGACGGTCCCGGTGAAGGCCACCCGCGTATTCCCGGAGCGGAAATCCCCCTGCACAGGAAACGGCGTCGAGTCGCTTCGAAGCGCCAGCATGCCGCCAATTTTGCCGGTGCCGGTCAGGGGCTGCCCTTTGTAGCGCCCTTCGGCCTTCAGGCCGAAAACATAATCCCCGGCTTTGGCATTATCGCCCTTCGCTTTTGCGCCGGTCACTTCGCTAAACGGCAGCGGTTTGCCCAACGGATCGACCAGGATCTCAATATCAGCCTTGCTAACCTTGTCGTCGATGGCGATCCGCCCGCGATCGAAGAGAATATTGTCGAGACGGAATGACCATGATGAGGGCTGCGCATTGGGATCTTTTTCGTCGCTGCTGGCGAGATCAAACGTCCAGTTGTTGTTCTTTTCGGAAAGGCGGATCAGACGCGCATCGGGCTGCTGAAGCTTGATCCACGGCAGGTAAACCGTTTTGGTCAGTAGCGCTAACGGGGCCAGCGTGGCTTCTACGCGGGGCAAATGCACCATTGTCACGTCAGGAATATCCGGCGGGTTGCCGAGAATGATGTCGTCGGCGTGGACATGCGGCCAGGGGATCCAGCTTCGCCAGCCGGTCTCCTCTTTCTGGCGTTCCCACACCACCCCGAGATCGCCGCGTATGGCGAAGGGGCGATTGAGTTCGGTGGAGACTTTCTGGTTGATGGTCGGCTTAAGGCGGTTCCAGTCAAACGTCGCGATAATGACGACGGCGACCACGATCAACAACAATAAAATCCCTGCTGTCCAGGAGATTACCCTGGTTGTTTTTGTCATTGTTATCCCCTTTCCTGATGACCTTACCTGTAAAACTATAGTTCAGACAAAGGGAAGCGGGCAGATCAGAGGATCGTTATCACGGAATCGAGGGTATCCATTGGGACCGGACGAGAGAGGAAATAGCCTTGTGCCGCTGCCGCGGGAGAATTTTGCACATCACGCCACTCTTCCAGCGTTTCCACGCCTTCCACTATCACGCCCTGGCAGTAGCGGTTCATCAGCTGTAATAACAGCGTAAACAGATTCCGCCCTTCCGGGGTCTGGCGCAGCATAATGAACAGGTCGCGGGCCACTTTAATGTAGTCGTAACGCACTTCGCTGAGGGCAGAGAAGTTCGCCATCCCGGTGCCAAAGTCATCCAGCCACAGCGGGCCGAATTCGCACATCGAGGCAAATGATGAGTCCTGTGGCAGACGAACATGCTCCACCAGCTCAAAGCGCATCCACGGTAAGGAGGCGATCAGCTCCTGTAATTTCGCGTTCTGGCGCAGCGCCAGCAGGGTGGGTCCATCGACGTTGACCGAGGCGAGGATGGCGTGCTGTTCGAAAAAGGCCTGTTTGGTTGCCAGCATACGGAGCTGTTCTTCCAGCACATCCAGGCGCTGGCGCACGGCAACTTCGGCAAAATAGCGGTCCGGTGCGATACGCTGTGAGGGGTTTGACGGGTGCGTCACGACAGTCAAAATTTCAATAGCCATCAGTCGACCGTCCGTTCGGTAGATCGGCTGATAGGTGTACGCACGCTCACATTGCAGCCAGTAGCGATGCTCCTGCAAGTTCTCAATACTTGCCTCAGGCGTAGTGCTCAGCCGCTGGATAACCTGCTCTGACTTCATTTCAGATGTCCTGTTGTTGGATGGCCTTTCTGGACTCGTCAAAGGGTTATCGGCCCGGCAATTGAGAACTTTATGTTCAATTCACCGGGAAAATGAAATTAAGCGGGCAGAAATTAACAGGAACACGCGCTGGCTCAAATAAAATAATGGAACGTCGTTTTAATATAGTTGACCGAATAATTCACTCAGCGCACACTACCGAAAATTACTCTGTTCAGGTTCACGACTATGACCAAGAAAATTGCCGTGATTGGCGAATGCATGATTGAGCTGTCACAAAAAGGCGCGGAAGTCAGCCGCGGTTTTGGTGGCGATACGTTAAACACCTCCGTTTATATTGCCCGTCAGGTTGCCCCAGAGGCCCTTACCGTGAACTACGTCACCGCCCTGGGGACGGACAGTTTCAGCCAGCAAATGCTGGAAGCCTGGCAGAGTGAGCAGGTGGACACCTCGCTGATACAGCGTATGGAAAACCGCCTGCCGGGGCTTTACTACATTGAAACCGACGATACCGGCGAGCGGACCTTCTACTACTGGCGTAACGAAGCCGCGGCCAAATTCTGGCTGGAGAGCGACGCTGCGGCTGCCATCTGCGAAACGTTAGCCACCTTTGATTATCTTTATCTGAGCGGGATTAGCCTGGCTATTTTAAGTTCAGCCAGCCGTGAAAAGCTGCTGTCGTTACTGCGTGAATGCCGCGCCAATGGCGGCAAGGTTATTTTCGATAATAACTACCGTCCGCGCCTGTGGGCCAGCCGTGAAGAGACGCAGCAGGTTTATCAGCAGATACTGCAATGCACCGATATCGCCTTCCTGACGCTTGATGATGAAGATGCGCTGTGGGGTGAGAAACCCGTTGATGAGGTGATTGCGCGTACGCAGGCCGCCGGCGTAAGTGAAGTGGTGATTAAGCGCGGGGCTGATTCATGTCTGGTCGCCATCGCAGGTGAATCCGTCATCGACGTTCCTGCGGTGACGTTGCCAAAAGAGAAAGTGATTGATACGACGGCGGCGGGCGATTCATTCAGTGCGGGCTATCTGGCGGTGCGTCTGACGGGCGGGACGCCTGAAGCGGCGGCCCAGCGTGGACACCTGACGGCGAGCACCGTGATCCAGTATCGCGGGGCAATTATTCCGCGTGAGGCAATGCCACAGTAAAAAAAACCCTCTCCGACAGGGAGAGGGTTCTGGATGAGGGGCATTACTGCCCCTGCGGGATATCCGTTGCGTCCTGGTGCAAATCATCTGCCGTAGCAGCCTGCGATGGCTGCGGCGCGGAGGCCATAATGGTATTCCAGGTCGACTGAAGTTCCTTCATGTCATATTCCGGCTCGCCTTTCGGCTGCAGAAGAATCAACGCCATTTCCTGCGACAGCTGCTGACGTAAGTCCTGATTCAACATATCGACGGTCAACCCCTCCAGGAAGTCCTGACGAAGCTTCTGGTACTGCTCCGGCGCGATATCCACCACCTGATTCTGCAGTGAGCGAATACGCTGGCTGATCAGAATGTCGGTATCGGCGCGGGCATACGTTGCAAACAGCTTCTGCAGCTCAAGTTTTTTCTGCGCGACCAGCGCATTGAACTCTTCTTCCGACAGACCCTCTTTGCGCACTTTTGCCAGCTCTTTTGCCACCACGCCCAGATTCGCATTCAGCTTATCGCCCGGCGATTCGACGTTAATGGCACACTGTGCACGCTGGAACAACACGCGGCAGTCAAAGCCGAGACCGATATTCTTCACGTTATTCTTGCTGAGCGTCTGCTGAACGTGCCAGAACAGCGCTTCACGTGCCAGATCGGCACGCCAGTAGCGCAGCAGCGCCGCTGACTCACGGATTGGCTGCCAGGCGTTATCCCACATGACGGAGAGGCGATCCTGACGAACGGTATCCGTCATAATGCTGACAGGCTCTGCACGCAGCGGAGAGAGCGTTGGGACAGGGGCCGGTGTTTCGCGTTTGCCTTTCAGTTCGCCAAACGCTTTGTTGATCTGCTCCACCACCGCACGGCTGTCCACATTCCCCACCACGATAAGCGTCATCGCGTCCGGGGTGTACCATTTCTGGTAGAACGATTTTACCTGCTCAGCGTCCACTGGCTGTTTCAGCGGCTCAGCCGGGTCATGCCCAAGCAGCGTTGAACCCTTCAGGCGGTAACGCCACCAGCCCTCTTTGGTGTCCACAGGCCAGGTGGCAACCATGTCACTGTTGCTCAGCGCATAGTTAACGGTTTCCGGCGTAATCGCCAGATTGCCCGACGCATCGGCGAGATACGTAAGGGCTTCTTTGAGCAGGTCGTTACGGTTATTTGGCAGGCTCAGGTTGAACATGGTGTAGTCATACGAGACCACAGCCGGCGGAAGCGGGCGTTTAGGATCAATGGCCTGTTGCCAGAGCGAACGCACCTGAACTGCTTGCAAACTGCCGCTCTGCGTGAGCGCCAGTCGGGGAATAAAATGGCTAAAACCGGTTTGCTGAGTGCTTTCCGTGAGGGAGCCGGTATTGACAGACAGACGGATTTCAACACGGTCACTCGGACGTTGTGGGGTGGCTAAAACCTGCCACTGAAAACCGTTCGCTAGTGTCCCTTGTTGCCAGGCCGGGTCTGGCTGGAGCGCATCTGCCTGCACATAACTGGCTGCTGCCATCATCAGCAAACCGCCGGTTAAGAGTCGAATTTTTGTGCCCTGCATGTGAACCCCTGATCAACATTCCTGGTTAAAGAGAGTGTCTCGCGACGCGTTTCACTCTAAAAGATGACGATGAAAACACGTCGATTAGACCGCGTGTTCTACAAAACGTCACGGTCAGAAGTGAAATATACCCAAAAAAAATCTTGTCGAATTATGACAGGTACGAACAGTTATTATGCGCAGGAGCCCGCATCCCGACAAGGGAATGCGGGCATTTGTGACAATATTAAGAGGATAAACCAGGAGTTTTGCTGTCTGACTGGCGATTATTTAACGTATCGTCGAGCTTTTTGTGATCCAGCTCTTTCACCCATTTTGCCACGACTACCGTTGCCACACCGTTACCTACGAGGTTGGTTAAGGCACGGGCTTCAGACATAAAGCGGTCAATACCGAGAATCAGCGCCAGACCCGCCACCGGCAGGTGTCCGACCGCGGAAATGGTGGCCGCCAGCACGATAAAGCCACTGCCAGTAACACCTGCGGCCCCTTTAGACGAGAGCAGGAGCACCACCAGCAGGGTAACCTGATGGAAAATGTCCATATGGCTGTTGGTCGCCTGAGCGATAAACACGGCCGCCATTGTCAGGTATATCGAGGTGCCATCAAGGTTGAAGGAGTAGCCCGTCGGGATGACCAGCCCCACCACCGATTTACGGCAGCCCAGCTTTTCCATCTTATCGAGCATGCGCGGCAGGGCCGATTCTGATGAAGAGGTCCCCAGAACAATCAGCAGCTCTTCGCGGATATAACGGATAAATTTGAAAATGCTGAACCCTGCCGCGCGGGCGATTGAGCCCAGCACCACCACCACGAACAGAATACAGGTGATATAGAAGCAGATGATGAGCTGGCCCAGCTGCACCAGGGTACCCACGCCGTACTTACCGATGGTGAATGCCATCGCACCGAAGGCCCCAATAGGCGCCAGGCGCATGATCATATTGATGATGCCGAAGATGACATGCGAGAAGCTTTCAATGACGTTAAAGATCAGCTGGCCTTTGTTGCCCAGACGGTGCAGGGCAAAGCCAAACATGACGGCAAACAGCAGCACCTGCAGAATGTTGCCGCTGGCAAATGCACCAATGACGCTGCCTGGGATAACGTCCAGCAGGAAGGCCACTACCCCCTGGTCTTTCGCCTGATCGGCATACACCGCGACCGCTTTGGCATCCAGCGTCGACGGGTCAACGTTCATCCCCGCGCCGGGCTGCACCACGTTCACGATGATAAGACCAATAATCAGCGCAAGGGTACTGACCACTTCGAAATAGAGAAGCGCCACTGCACCGGTACGGCCTACCGCCTTCATGCTTTCCATGCCAGCGATGCCCGTCACGACGGTACAGAAGATCACCGGGGCGATGACCATTTTGATGAGCTTAACGAATGCGTCGCCAAGCGGTTTCATTTGTGCGCCAAGTTCAGGGTAATAGTGACCAAGCAAAATACCGATTGCGATGGCTGTCAGGACCTGAAAATAGAGACTTTTGAAGAGTGAGGTTTTCATAGGGTGTCCTTGGGAAGAAAAACCACAGGCTTTGTAAGGTTATGGTTAACCTGCGGCTCTAAAATAACACCCGTATAACAGGACAGAAATAAACCCAGTTCAAATTTGAAACACAAATGTTAAGAACTTTGAGCTGGCTCGCACAAGCCAGCAACAAAATTACACGTTTGCGCTATTGTCCCCACCGGAAAGGTAGCGTTGTTCAAAGACATCCGACGGAACAGCCGGTGCAAACAGGAAGCCCTGTCCGCCCTCCACGCCCGCTTCAGCCAGCCAGGTGCGCTGCGCGTCTGTCTCAATCCCTTCGGCAATCAGCTGCAGTTTCAGGCTGCGGGCCAGCTGGATAATGGCCTGGACCATGCTGCTGTCTTCCGGCAACCCTTCAACAAAGGCTTTGTCGATTTTCAGCACATCCACCGGCAGGGTTTTCATATGCTGGAGCTGACGCAGCCCGGCATAGCCCATACCGAAATCGTCCAGCGCGATGCGTATACCGGCATTACGCAGCGGTTTCAGAATCGCGACCGCCTCATTAGGATCGTCAATACGCCGGCTTTCCGTGACTTCCAGCGTTAGCGTATCAGGCTTGATCCGGTAACGATGGATCAGCTCCAGCATCTCAGACACCATAGTCGGATGCATCAGCTGCAGGGCGGACAAGTTGACCGACAGTGGGAGCGTCACGCCTCGTTCCTGCCAGGCAGCAAGCTGTCGGCACGACTCCTCCAGCACCCAGTAACCGACGGTGACCATCAGGCCACAGGATTCGATGCGCTCAATGAGCCCTTCCGGCAATTCCCATGAACCATCCGGCTGCTGCACGCGCAGCAGCGCTTCCGCGCTGATCACCTCGCCCGTCAGCAAATTCACCTGCGGCTGGAGCCAGAGGGCAAACTGACGGTTATCCAGCGCGGTCAAAATGTCGCTCTCTTCCGTCAGGCGCTGCTGCGCCCTTTCCATCTGTTCCGGGTCGAAGAACTGGATCTGATTTTTCCCTTTGCGCCGGGCGGTAAACGCCGCCGAGAAAGCACGACGGTAAAGCTGTTCCGCCGTTAAGTCACCGTAGTACATCGCAATACCGATACTGGCGCTTGGACGAAGCTGGATGCCCTGAATGGGCAGCCGCTCATTAATGACAGTGAGTACTTGCTGACCTAACGTGATCGCATGCCACGGCTCTTTCACGCCGTTGGCAATCACCACCAGGTCATACCCGCTGACCTGGGTCAGCACCATGCGCGGGGCCAGCACGGACTTCACTTTCTCCACCAGCGTCAAGAGCAGCATTTCACGCTGGTTCTCTTTGAGCACGCCGGCGGTGTCCTGCAGGGTTTCACAGGCGATCACCATCAGCGCGGTGGTTTGCTGGCGGGCAACAGTCTGTTCCAGCATCGCCATCAGGAAGGCTTTATTGGGCAGCTCCGACACCGGGAAGCGCGTGGCGCTGCTGTTCAGCTCATCCTGCTGGCGCTGCATCCGCTGCTGGTTGAGGTTATAGCTGCGCACCAGCATGCCAATCTCGTCATCATGATGAAGACGTGGCAGCGGAAGCTGATGCCCCACCTGGTCCTGCGGTGAAAGCGTGTTCAACTCCCGGGCAATCCGGCGTAGCGGATGCACAATCAGACGGTTAATACACCAGGTCAGCGCCACGCTCAGAATAAGCGTCATAAGTAAGCAAGTGGTCACTAACGTGACAACCCAGCTCATGACGAACTTGTACATGCGGTACGAGTCTGCCTGCAGAACAAGGTAGGCCAACGGCTGCGGATTCGCGGGACGCTCAAGTGAATAGACCGGCAGCGAAATCTGCACCGGCAGTTCAAACAGTCGCATCACCATCATGGGGACCGGGCGCTCGGGGATAAAACTCATCCGCAGCGCCTGAAACTGATTGGGTAACACCACGTCTGCGCGGCTCACGACACCGGCAGGCTGAATGCGTTTTAAAATGGTTTCCGCTTCGGGAATATCCCCTTTCAAAATAGAGGCAGAGAGCGGGCCACGCACCGAGCGGGCAATACTTTCTAATTGCGAAGCCGTGTTATAGCGATTCTGCTGTACGGAATGAAACAGCAAAATTACGCAAAAAAGGAGTACAAACAGCATTGTGACGGCAGAAACCATCGCCATCTGTTTGATAGTTAAGGAACGGCTGACACGCAAAATGACTCTCCACAAAACTCGAAGCGCAGGGCGCACCAGGGTGTAAACCTGGTGCGCCTGAGTATACCCGATTGCTGTACTTTTAAGAGAGACTTACAAATGGATTAAGTTAAATCCGATTACCAGTCCGCGTAAGGGATAAGCGGCTGCGGCGGTAAGTCCATATCGCCCTGCCAGCCTGCAGCAGAGTAGCGTACATAAAGCAGTGCGTGGCTTGGGGTATAATCTTTTGCTTCCTGAATATCCACACCGAGGCCCACAAACCAGTTGGACGTGACCCGGCGCTCGATAATGGCCCGTGCGGTATAACCCGTGCCAGAGGAGCTGCTGCCGGTTTCCATTTCGCCTCTGTCGGTGTAGCGACCGGGCTCATCGGTCGGAATCAGTCCCTGAATGGGGTAGCGCATCACGTCGTTAGTTTTAGAATGAGACCATGACACCGATCCGCCCAGCTCCCAGGACCAGTTCTCGGTACGTTTACGCCAGGTGACAGGCAACGCGAAGGAGACATACTCCTGCGGGCTGTAATAACCGCCCTGACCCAGGGTATAACCGCTCAGATCTTTATCGTAGTGCCAGAGCATGTTGCTCACGCCGACGGTCAGACGCTCATTGTTTTTATTGATGAGCTTGTAGTAGTAACCGGTCATCCAGCGGACGCGCCAGTTATCTTCCACATTTTTACCCGTCAGCGTTTCCGCATTCAGGCTCGACCAGACGCCGTGCGCCTCACCTTTGTCATAACTGATGCTCGCGCCACCGCCGGTTGCGCGCACGCCGCCCCAGGTGGTGCCGGTGTTGGTATCTTTTTGCCCGGCAAAGGCGAGCAGAGAGCTGGAGATCGGGCGACGATGGGCGTTAACGGTATAACCGATTGGCCCCAGGTCGCTGCTGTAGCTTACACCGCCGACCACGTCGACAACGTCAAAGCCCATCGGCGTGGTACCAATATCCCACGCCCAGGTTTTATTCTGCCAGCCCACGGCAATACTCGCGCCATTTGCTGACTGATGCGTGTTGCCGCTACACGGCGTTTCGTAACAGGTGCCCCATTTCGGATCGTAGGTACCGTTATCAGTGGAAAAGGACCCGGCATCCATATTGACCACATCGCTACGCAGGAACATACGGCCATCCGCCAGTGGCGCATCCGCCTGTAACATGGTGGTATGCGCTTTAAGATCGGAATAGCCGCCGGTGCCGCTGGAGCCCCAGTAATCATGCTGCAGCGTGACGTTAACATCCTGCTGACGGTACAAATCACCGGCGTCGCTACGCACGCCGCGTTTCAGCCAGTCGTCTTTTTCGTCGTTACGCGTCAGGCGGGTAAAGCTGTCATTGTCAGCCGGACGTGTCGTCGTAACGCCTGACGACACCATCGCATCTTTATACGTTTCCAGTGCCTGCTGAGGCTGACCATTTTGCGTCTGGAAACGGGCGGCATCACGTAATACCAGCGCGTTTTCCATAGATGCAGGCTGTGATTTCGCCCGAGGAATAATCTTGCTGAACGTCTGCTCTGCGGCGGCGGAATCCCCAAGGCCTGCCTGCGCCATCGCGATCCGGCGCTGCTTATTGAGCGACAGCGGCTCTCCGTTTTGCGCGGCAGGCAGTTTTGCCAGCGCGGCACGGGCTGCCTCTTTGTTGCCCTGGGCGCTATACACTTCGGTCAGACCGAGGATCGCATCTTCGTTCTGCGGTTCACGCTCCAGCACGGTGTTATAAGCCGTTTTCGCGGCCTCCAGATCGCCACGCTGCTGCGCCCAGTCCGCAAGGGTTAAGTCGATACGGGTAGAGGACGGCTGCTGGCGAAGGAGGTTTTCCGCCTCCTGCTCTTTGCCGCTGTCGCGCAGTCGGTTTGCCGTTTCCAGCGTCTGGTTACTCTGCAGGCGGTCAGCAAGCTCCTTAATATTGGCGTTCCACTGGCTGCGCGGAAGCGTCTCCAGATGCGTGAGCGCGGCCCGGTCCTGATCGTTTCCGGAGAGATACAGCCCACTGGCATACACCTGTTCCGGATCGGACGGTTTCTGGCTGGCAAGCTGGCGCATCAGGTTATCCGCCTGGCTGCGCTGGCCCGCGCTATAGAGATCGCGCGACAGACGGTAGGTTATCCAGACGTCGCCCGGAGAGAGCGCCAGACGACGACGCTGAATTTCCGCCGCCTGAGCGTATTGGCCCTGGTTTTCCAGCTGTTCCGCCTGGGCTGACAGCTGCTCGTTGGTCAGGCTACGTTCAATATCATCAATGCTTCGGCGCTGGCTGGCAGAGAGCGACTGGATAAACTGCGAGGCCTTTTCCGGGGACTGCGCACGATAAACATTGGCAAGGCCACGAACGGCATTGCTGTTACCGCTGTCCATACGCAGCGCCTGACGGTAATAACGTTCCGCCGCAGCCGTGTCTTTACGCGCCGCCGCGGCATCTCCCAGCCCCAGCACCGCATAACTGTCGGTATTGTCGAGGGCACGCGCCTGCTGGTAATAACGTTCCGCCTGCGCCGTATTGTTCGCTTTCAGGGCGGTATCACCCTGCTGGATCAGCAGCCAGTAGCGGTTAACTTTCAGCAAACTGTCCCATTTGCCACGGTTATCGCTCTGCGGATCGAGGGCGATCGCCTTTTCAAACTGCGCCACCGCACGGGCGCGATCGCCTTTCTGAGAGTACGCCTGTCCAAGCGCGCCCACGGCTTCGCTGTCGGCATGATTTGCGCTGACCGCTTTTTGCAGATCCGCCACCGCCTTATCGCCCTGCCCGGCATCCACCGCCGCCAGCCCTTGTGCTTTCGCACGGAACGTTGGGTCGGCGAGCTGTTTTTGCTGCGTATCAAGTTGAGTACGCGCCGCCGCTACGCTGTCGCCGTCGCTGAAGACGCTCAGGTATTTTTGCAGCGCGCTGACGCTGGCGTTGCTGACAGGCTGATCTTTGATCTGCTCATACCACATATCAGATGCCTGGCTGCGGCCATTGCTGGATTTGGCCATCTCCTGCAACACCGCAAAGCCTTCATCGCGGCGTCCGGTCTGGAACAGCAGCTGTGCCAGCGTGCCCTGCAGCTGCGTATTGCCCGGGCTGCTGGCGTTAATTTTCTTCAGCTGGTTAATGGCGACCCCACGGCGGGCAGGATCTTTCGCCACAACATTCCAGTATTCCGTCGCCACGTCACCGCCCGGCGGATTACCGTCAAAAAGCTTGTCATAGGCCGCAATGGCCTCCTGAGTATGACCCGTTGTAGCCAGTAACCGGGCCTGCTGTAACTGCTGACGGCCTTCAGGCGTAGAAAGCAGCATCGTATTGCGCGAGGACTGATACGCACTGGAGCCCGGCGCGATCCCTTTCAGACGATCCAGCTCTTTTTGCGCACCGGCGTTATCACCCTGACGAAGCAGGTAACGAAAGCGCGCCGCAATGACGTCGGGGTTGTTCGGGTCAATCAGCTCAAGGCGGTAGAGCGACTGACGAACCAAATCCTCACGCTGCGTCGATTCACCCAGCCGCACCTGTTGCAGCAGCTGTTGCTGCTGCGGGGAGTTAGCGGCCTGAGCCAGCGGCATCAGTGCCAGGCTAAGCGATAAACTGAGAAGATTTACTGTGAAGTTGCGCATTCCTGGCCCCAGTCCGGTATTAATTCACCTTGAGCGGTGAAGCGAAAACGATGCTGATCCCATCCTTGCCCGAAGAGAGTCAGTACGTAGCTGTAATAGGCATTATTATCGGGAAAATTATCTGCAACGCGCTGGCGCTGTACCGCCTGCGCATCACGCTGCTGTAAAAAAGGCAGCATCGCAGCGGAAAAGCCGACCGGCCCCTTGCCCGTCGGCTTCCCGCTCGCCACATCCACTTTTTCCGGCGGTACACCGTGTTTCGTGGTCATTGTCGCCATCGGCCGGAAGCGCGTAAGCAACCGGGCTTTCTGGGCGTCTTTGTCACTCATCATTCCGACCCAGAGGTAGACGCGGATGGCGTCGTAGCCGCCCACCAGCGATTTATCCTGCTGCAAATGCCAGCCTCTGTTTTTCTGATACTGCACCCAGTCCGGCGAAAACCCCTTTGGCGCCGTTTCCAGCAACAAGCGCAGGTTGGTTTCACGAAGGGTCGTCCACGGGGCACCAAAGCGCGTGAAATAGCTCGCTATCTGCGGAGGAAGATAGCTGGGGTTAAAGCGCCAGGCTTTCTCCTCGGCAAAACCGACCTTCCCGGGCAGCAGCATGGAGCCGAGTCCCGGTACTTTCACCACTTCCTCATGGGCAATGCGTTTAAGGAGCGCCTTACCCGTGCGGGTATAGTCCGGATGTTTCCACAGCCGGCCCGCCTCAAGCAGTGACCATGCAATCCAGACATCGGCATCCGAGGCGGAGTTGGTATCGATTATCGCCCAGTTGTCGTGGTCTTTCTGACCCCATAGCCAGGCGGGCAAATTATCGTTCAGATTGCCCCCGGCCAGATTGTCGCGCGTCCACGTCAGCAATTGATCAAAGGCTTTGCGATCGTTCGCGGCCAGGGCAAAGAACAACGCATAGCTTTGCCCTTCCGACGTGGTGATTTTGCGCGTGTCGATGGGATCAATGACACGCCCGCTCTCACTGATGTAATCCTTTTTAAACTGCTCCCAGGCAGGCCAGGTGCAGGCGGCGCGAAGAGGGATCGCCGCCAGCATCAACGCTGCTAACACACACCAGCGAAACGCTTTCATCGCCTGTTACTCATCCGGGTTAAGGCGACGACGGCTGATGATACGCAGCAGACGCCACAGCACCCACGCCAGCAACACCACGCTGACGGCGGCCAGGATAGCCAGCAGAACCGGATGGTTAGCCAGCGCATACCACAGACGCTCGAACCACGGCAGATGGCCCACATAGTACACATCGCCCACGCGCAGGCTATTGACCCCAGACTCGCGGATCACCGCCACCGAACCATACATCGCGGCACGTTTGCCGCTGTCGTTCATCGCGCTGTTGAGTAACGCATACCCACGCGGGCTGTCCGCCAGGAGCGCCACTACGCTACGCTGCTCGTTGTAAGGTGACTGGAAGCCAACCACCGCGGCCATTGGTCCCTGAGACGTAACGGTTGTCTGCACGCTGGCCTGACGATCGTTGATATCCGGCATAATGCTCGGGAACTCGGTCTGACGCAGTGGCGTGTTAACCCAGGACTGCGCCGCTTTGACCAGCAGATCGATACGCTTGTCATCCTTCAGCTTATCCGGGATGTTACCGATCACCATGATGTCCGCGTCTTTGTTTTGGATCTGGCTACCATCGTCAGTCAACGTGACGTTAATTGCCGGTAATCCGGTCTGCGCACCCACGGACGCCATGGTGTCCAGCAGGGTCGTCACCTGGCCCTCATTTGGTGCTTTTGGCATGACGACAATGGATTCAGAGAGATCGGCCATACGGCTGAACGGGAAGCTGGCATTGGCAAATGCACGCAGGTCCGGCATGGCAAGGAAGTGATAATACTTCGAGAAGTCGATGGTTGACTCATCACCAATCACAACGTGGTTCTGTACTTGCTGGAAGGTGATGCAGTTATCCACCGAGCCGCCAGGCATCGGGTTCATGTACTGGAAATCAAAGCGCAGCTGGTTGATCGCCCCAAGCTTCAGCGCCGGAATAGAGACGTCCGTTTTCCCGTCCAGCAGCCCCTGCAACACCGGCAGACGGAGCATCAGTCGGTTAGTATCCTGCGTGCTTGTCAGACTGAAAGATTGCAGGAACTGGTTGTTCAGGCTGATATCCATGCGTGAACTGTCTTTGGTTGCCGGCGCGGTGTAACGGTAGCTCAGATTGATATCAATGCCGTTGGTGCGCAGCAGGTACAGGTCTGGCGGCAGATTCAGTGACAGACTAATCGGGGCTGGCTCAAGCCCCGTCGCCTGCAGCTGTTCTTCATACGTTTTCAGTTCGCCAAACGTGACGGCACGGTCAGTACGCACCCAGTTTGGTGCATCATAAGGTTTACGCGGCAGCAGCGGTTTAACCTCATCCACCACCACGCTGTTTCCACGGAACAGAACGTTACCCTGGGCAATGCCCTTGGCCGCCTGCACCAGGTCTTTATCATCACGCCCGAAGACCACCAGCAGCTTCACGTACGGGTTATCCGGGTGGCTCATCATCTCAATGGTCGGCGCTTTTACGTCCGGGTGATCGCGCAGGAAGGCAGGACGTTTCGCGTTGGTCGCAAACACGATCGCGTTTCTGTCCGGCATTTTGTCGTACATCACCGGGAAGTTCTGCCCGCGCCAGCCGGAACGTGAACCAAACCACGATGCCACAATGGTGGCCGCCAGCTGCTCGGTGACGTCCGGAGACGCCGCAAACACCATTGGCAGCACTAACTGACGATTATCACGCGGATCAAAGAACGGAACCGGGAACGACGAGAGGTCGTTTTTCAGCGCCAGCGACTGGTAGGTCATCTGCAGCGAAGAGTTGCGTCCTACGTCTACCCACAGGGTATTGCTGGCAGGGTTCTCACAGACGTCACGGTAGTGACCGACAAACTCAAGACGTATGCGGTTAAAGTCGGTGATGAAAAGGGGGTTAATTGGCACCTGGGCCTGTGTTTTCTTACCCAGTTGCTCTTTCGTGACGGGCAGGACGTCCATCAGCTCATCATTCAGGTAAACCTTCAGCTGAGACTGTACCGGCAACAGCGACGGTGATGGCGTGTATTCAAGGTTCAGCATGGCGTGAGAGACAACCTCATCGCTGCGCATACCGAACTCAATGCCGCCGTTAGGGTTAATACCGCGCAGCACCATGCTGCCCGGCGGCGGCGCAATCTGCGCAAAGCTCAGCTTCACGTCCCGTGACGGGGCATCTTCCGCGACAATAGGCGCGTTTGCTCCCTGTACGCCCGGCATCACCTGACCGACGACATTGCTGTCTGCCGGCAGGGTGTTGCCGTCCGTAGGCTGGTTCGGAATGACGTTTTCCGTTTGACCGGGTGCCGCGGTGATAACCGGATCGGTCGCCTGGGCGACCACAGGCACCGTCGGAGCAGGCGTTGCCGCTGCGTTATCGGGTGCTGCGTTAGCCATCGTTGTGGGGAGCGCACTTACCCCCATTGCCACTGCACATAACCAGGAAAGTTTAGTTTTCATCGCGTTATCATCATTGTTGAGCCATAACCGGGTCCGCCTGCTTCGCCTCATCCCGCTCGGGACGACGAGGAACGAACGATACGATCCAGGAAACCAGCGAAGTAAGGGACCGGAAAATTAATTTCACCGACGACGGGGCAAATTCTGCAAGGTGACGATAGCCACGGAACCCCAGCTTCAGAATATCCAGCAGGCTTTCCAGAGGTTTATCTTCCGGGAAGCTGTCCTGCCAGAGAGCCCACGTGTCCGCGCGGGCAAACGTACACTGCACAAAATCAATATGTTGCTTTTTCGTCAGCGGCATCAGTTGCAGACCGACTTCATTACCGGCTACACGCACCACCTGCGTCGGGAAGACGTACTCCTGCTGGCCGCGTTTCAGCAGCAGGTTAACCTTCTGCCCTTCCAGCACCTTCGCCTGACCGTTGATTTTTATCCCCAGACCACCGTCTGAGAAGTCGTGCACGGTACAGGAGAAGAGGTGACCATCTTCACGGGCGATTGCCGCAGGCATGCAGATTTCCACGCGATGCGCACGGCGGACCTGTTTGCTCTCCACCGACACCGCAACCGCGCCGCCGAGGATAATCAGGTTGTAGAACACCCATGCCATACTCACGAACACGGTCAGGATCTCGTTTTCCGGGCCGTAGAAGTAGCGCCAGATACCGGCAATCACGCCCACGATATTCAGCAACACCAGGAAGATGTACGGCCGGGAGATGACCCAGTCGACATACTCCTCTTCCACCAGACCGCCCTTCGCGGTGACGTTGAATTTACCTTTGTGCGGGTTGATCAGCGCCACCATCGTCGGCGGCGCGATGTACCAGGCCAGCACCGTTTCGTAGATTTCACTCCAGAACGAATGGCGGTATTTACCCTGAATCTTCGAGTTCGTCAGGCTCGCGTGGATCATGTGCGGCAGAACAAACAGCGCAATCATCAGCGCAGGCGCGTAGATGATATAGGCGTGAAGAAGCAGGAACGCCAGCGGCGCGGTCAGGAAGATGAGGCGCGGGATACCGGACAGGAAGTGGAACATGGCGTTGACGTAGCACAGACGCTGCGCGAGTTTCAGCCCTTTCCCAATCAGGGGGTTATCGAGACGGAAAATCTGCACCATGCCGCGCGCCCAGCGAATACGCTGGCCGATGTGCGCCGAGAGAGATTCCGTTGCCAGACCCGCGGCCTGCGGAATACGCATATACGCGGAGGTGTAGCCCCGACGGTGCAGGCGCAGCGAGGTATGCGCATCTTCGGTGACCGTTTCGACGGCAATGCCACCGATCTCATCCAGCGGTTTACGGCGAATAACCGCACAGGAACCGCAGAAGAAGGTCGCATCCCACATGTCGTTCCCGTCCTGCACCAGGCCATAGAACAGCGTACCTTCATTAGGGGTTTTACGGAAACGGCCAAGGTTACGTTCAAATGGATCCGGCGAGAAGAAGTGGTGCGGCGTCTGCATCATCGCCAGCTCTTTCTCCTTCAGGAACCAGCCCATCGTCATCTGCAGGAACGAGCGCGTCGGCACGTGGTCGCAGTCAAAGATTGAGACAAACTCACCTTTGGCATACTTGAGGGCGTTATTGATGTTCCCGGCCTTGGCGTGTTCATGCGTGGTACGGGCGATGTACTCGACACCCACCTCTTCCGCGAACTGACGGAACGCCGGGCGGCCGCCGTCATCCAGGACCCAGATTTTGAGTTTATCTTTCGGCCAGTCGATACCCAGCGCGGCGTAAATCGTGTTTTTTACCACGCTCAGGTCTTCGTTGTAGGTCGGCACGAAGAGATCGACAGACGGCCATTGTGACGTGTCTTTTGGCAGCGGAACCGGCTGACGGTTGAGCGGCCAAATGACCTGGAAATACCCCAGCACCAGTACAACCCAGGCGTACGTTTCCGCAAACAGCAGAACCAGACCGCACACCAGGCTGACCGGGTCATCCCAGTTAAGCGTTGAGGTGTAACGCCACCAGATGTAGCGACAGGAGACGGTCAGCGACAGCACTATCAGCATCAGGGCGGAGAAGCGTCCCGGAATACGGCGCACCAGCAATGCCACGCCCCACAGCAGGATCAGGAAGGTGAACTGCGCCAGAGGGTTAAAGGGCTGCGTAATACAAACCAGGGCCAGAATGAGCGAGAAAACGACGATTACGCCGAGTATAAAACGCCGCAAGCCCGGGTGCAGATGCCCGAGCTCTTTATGGTTATCCAGATGGCTGGTCTTGTCACCCACGCGGTCAGGCAAACTGTCCAGCCACTGGTGATAGCGCTCACGTAAATGTTGCACGCGGGAGAAGCTGCGCCAGCGCGGCGCTTTGTGTTCTGAGCGGGACGACGTGGCCACCAGCCAGACAGCCTGAATGATATAACGCGCCGGATCCAACGGTCGCGGGCGGTCGGGATGAATATGCGGATATAACTCACTGTGCTGCGCACGAATGCGCTGCCAGCGCGGGTGTTCGAGGGGAATGAACGTCCAGGCCAGAATCATCCAGAAGCAGCCGAGCGCGGCGCTGAATGCCGAAGCTCCGTGCCGGCGAAAATGCCGGTAATGTTCGCTCAGACGCGAACTGACCGGCGGGATGAGTAACCAGCTGGCGAGACGGCTCATACAGAACTCCCTGCAGGCTCTGCCCCTTTGGCAAAGTGCAGCAGACACCAGTTCGCCAGCGTCAGGATCTCTTCTGCCGCCAGGGAATCGCTGCGGTATTCACCGAGTGGCTGTTTGGAGGCCAGGCATTCCGCCATGCCCTCATCACGATGGATAACAATCGGCAGCAGACGGCGCTGGCTTTGCAGCCAAACCTGATACAGGTCGTCCTGGATCTGGCTGCCAATGCGTAAATCATTAATCAGGATATGACCATTTTCAGGCAACCCTTGCTGATGCAGACGGATATGGCAATTCGCGTCGACGTTCACAATCGACAGCACGCGATCGCACTGCGCCATAAGCTGTCGGGTCAGCGTGCCGGCGCCGTGCGGCAGATCCAGAAGGATCCACTTATAATGGCCTTTTTCTTTCAGCTCCTGCAGCGCGACGGTGAACTGGGAAAACAGACGCTGATAGGCAGCTTCATTTTCACGCTCGGTAGTGGTCAATTGGCCAAATGGCAGTAAATCAAGCTGCGAGGTATAACGCATACCCGCATCGCGCCAGTCTTTATCATCAAGCAGCGCGCGAGCCCAACCCTCTGTACGCGTAAAGTCGACATTAAACGACATGCGCAGCAAATTATCGGCACAGGCGTCAATCACCAATACCGATTCACCTAAAAGCTGTAATGACCACGCCAGCGCCGCGGTAACGGATGTTGTACCTACTCCACCACGGACGCCCTGTAATCCTAGTATGGCCATCAATGGCTCCCTTATTGTTGTTGGGCAAATTCAGCTAATAGCGGCCAACGTTTAATAGCCGCGGCCAACTGTTCCCGCTGGGAAATGTCGGTGTAATCTATTTCAGGTAATGAAAACGCCTGCGTCAGCGCCAGAAAGTCGTTCTGGAATGTGTAACCCAGGGTTGAGTCGACTGGGGTGCCGGGTTCGTTATTATCCATTCTATTCCATCCCTTTGAGTAAAATCGCACAATCAGAAGTAGCGAGGCTTCCTGCCCTATCAAATTTCATTTACATGCTAAATCTGATGTTCTTTAATTTCAATGTTAGGTTTATTTCTACGCTTTCGCTAGTAAACTGAGATACAGAGAAATTAAACGAAAAGAGGGACACCGTGGACTCCATATTTTCTATTGGCATCCAGTCATTATGGGACGAATTGAGCCACATGCCAGTCGGAGGAGTCTGGTGGATTAATACGGATCGTAATGAAGATGCTATCAGTCTGGTAAACAAGACAATTGCCGCTCAGGGCAAGGATTCCCGCGTGGCCGTCGTGAGCATGGGCGAAGAGCCAAAGAAAATTATCACCCTTGAAAACGATCGCGGTCCGCAGACGGTGCGATTATTTTCCATGCCTGCGGAGGCCGATAGTCTATACTTTTTGTCCCGCGACATTCAGTGCTCTATTGATCCGGATCACTATCTGGTGATTCTGAAATGCTCAAATAACGCCCTGCAAAATATCCCTGCTGAAAAACTACTGCCCTGGCTGGAAAAAATCAATAAATGGGCAAAATTTCAAAATTGCACGCTATTGATAGTCAATCCTGGCAGTAATAATGACAAACTGTTTTCCCTTTTAATGGGCGAATATCGCTCCCTGTTTGGTCTGGTGAGTCTTCGGAACCAGGCAGACAGCTATCTCTACGATATTGCGTTCTGGTGTAATGAAAAAGGCGTAAGCGCCAGACAACAGCTCACCCTTAAACATATTGAGGGCGAATGGCACCTGGCGCACCAGGAAGAAACCGTGGTGCAACCGCGCAGCGATGAAAAACGAATCCTGAGCCATATTGCCGTTTTAGAGGGGGCACCTGCGCTCTCGGAAAATTGGTCGTTGTTTGATTCTAACGAAGCGCTTTTTAATGAAGCTCGCACAACCCAGGCGGCAACCATTGTTTTTTCGCTCATGCAAAATAACCAGATTGAAACGCTGGCGCGACAGATCCACACCTTACGTCGCCAGCGCGGAAGCGCCTTAAAAATAGTGGTGCGCGAAAATAACACCAGCCTTCGCGCCACGGATGAGCGCCTGCTTCTGGGCTGCGGTGCCAATATGGTGATTCCGTGGAATGCGCCGTTATCACGCTGCCTGACGCTTCTCGAAAGCGTTCAGGGTCAGCAGTTCAACCGTCACGTACCGGAAGATATCTCCACCCTGCTCTCCATGACGCAGCCGATGAAGCTGCGCGGATACCAGAAATGGGATACCTTCTGCGACGCCGTCGGCAACATGATGAGCAACACGCTGCTTCCTGCAGACGGGAAAGGGGTGATGGTTGCCCTGCGCCCGGTACCGGGTATCCGCGTTGAACAGGCGCTCACGTTATGCCGTCCGAACCGCACAGGAGACATCATGACCATCGGCGACAACCGCCTGGTGCTGTTCTTGTCCTTCTGCCGGATAAACGATCTTGATACCGCCCTTAACCATATCTTCCCCCTGCCAACCGGGGATATTTTCTCGAACCGTATGATCTGGTTCGAAGATAATTCTATCAGTGCAGAGCTGGTGCAGATGCGCGCCCTCGAGCCTGAACAATGGGCGAAACCGCTCACCGTGAAGAGCGATGCCAAACCGATTCTCAACGCCCGACATGACGGACACGTCTGGCGGCGAATACCGGAACCCCTTCGCCTGTTAACTGAGAATGGGGAGAACGCACCATCATGAATATCAGCGATATCATTCAACTGGTCGTATTCTGTGCGCTGATCTTTTTCCCGCTTGGCTACTATGCACGCCATTCCATACGCCGTATCCGCGATACGGCCAGAGTGCTGTTTGTAAAACCTCGCTATGTAAAACCAGCCGGAACACTGACACGGGCATCACACGTCAAGGCAGACCGAAAACATGACTAATTCTACCTATACCGCTTCGTCACCATCGCCGCTCTGGCAATACTGGCGCGGCCTTTCCGGCTGGAACTTCTACTTTCTGGTGAAGTTTGGTCTGCTGTGGGCAGGCTATCTGAATTTCCATCCCCTGCTCAACCTGGTGTTTATGGCTTTCCTGCTGATGCCTTTGCCCAATATCAGGCTGCATCGCTTGCGTCACTGGATTGCTATCCCTGTCGGCTTTGCTCTGTTCTGGCATGACACCTGGCTGCCGGGACCGGACAGCATTATGAGTCAGGGTTCGCAGGTGGCAGGGTTTAGCGCCAGCTATGTCCTTGACCTGACCGAGCGCTTTATTAACTGGCAAATGATAGGTGCCGTCTTTGTGCTGCTGGTAGCCTGGCTGTTCCTGTCACAATGGATCCGCGTCACGGTATTTGTCGTCGCCATTATGATCTGGCTGAACGTGCTGACGCTTGCAGGTCCAGACTTCTCCCTGTGGCCCGCGGGTCAACCCACGACCACGGTGACCACTACCGGGGGAAGTGCAGCGGCAACCGTCACGACGGCAGGTGATACGCCTGTGGTCGGCGATATCCCGACGCAGACCGCACCGCCGACGTCCACTAACCTGAACGCCTGGCTCTCCAGCTTCTATACCGCAGAAGATAAACGTCAGACCAAATTCCCGGAAGCCCTGCCGGCGGATGCTCAGCCGTTTGAGCTGCTGGTGATCAACATCTGTTCACTCTCCTGGGCTGACGTCGATGCCGCGGGTTTGATGTCTCACCCGCTGTGGTCCCATTTCGATATCCAGTTTAAAGACTTTAACTCTGCCACCTCGTACAGCGGCCCGGCGGCAATTCGCCTGCTTCGTGCAAGCTGCGGTCAGACATCGCATAAGAACCTGTATCAACCCGCCGGCAACCAGTGTTATCTGTTCGATAACCTCTCAAAACTGGGCTTCACGCAGCATCTGATGCTGGGACATAACGGCCAGTTCGGTAACTTCCTGAAAGAGGTGCGCGAACAGGGTGGTATGCAGGCACAGCTGATGGATCAAACCGGACTGCCGGTCACTCTGCTGGGCTTTGACGGTTCACCTGTTTATGACGATACCGCCGTGCTGCAACGCTGGCTGAAGACCATCGAAAAAGACAGTAATCCGCGCAGTGCAACGTTCTACAACACGCTGCCGCTTCACGATGGTAACCACTTCCCTGGCGTGAGCAAAACGGCCGATTATAAAGTTCGTGCGCAGAAATTCTTTGATGAACTGGACGCATTCTTTACGGAGCTGGATAAATCGGGCCGTAAAGTGATGGTGGTTGTGGTACCTGAACACGGCGCCGCGCTGAAAGGCGACAGGATGCAGGTGTCAGGTCTGCGTGATATCCCTAGCCCGTCTATTACCAACGTACCGGCAGGCATTAAATTCTTTGGTATGAAGGCACCTCATCAGGGCGCACCGATTGAGATCGCTCAGCCAACCAGCTATCTGGCCATTTCAGAACTGGTTGCCCGCGCGGTTGACGGCAAACTGTTTGTGGAAGACAGCGTGAACTGGGATCAGCTCACCAGTAACCTGCCGCAAACTGCCGAAGTCTCTGAGAACGCGAACGCGGTCGTGATTCAGTATCAGAACAAACCATACGTTCGCCTGAACGGTGGAGACTGGGTACCTTATCCGCAGTAAACCGCATTTCCCTCTCCCCCCAGGGGAGAGGGCTCACCCGTTCCGTTATGGCTGCTCAGCAAGCCATACAAGCATTTTCAGGCTTGCGGAGTAGTAATCATCCTTTGCAGTGATCTCGGGTTCTCCGGATGGCTGTCCCATCGTTAAATCACGTACCGCCAGCAGCCCCCCTTCCATCATGTAAGGCGCATATTCATTGGTCGTCACGTTTACCCATGCGGGAGTTTGTTCGCGGGGGAACTGACCGAACCAGGCTCGCCACGGCGTTAACAGCGGGCTCTTCTTATCAGACCAGGCCAGGTAAAGTGGAATGCGGATCGCGTCGTAGCTCATCCGTGGCGGCCAGGCTTTGGCCGGGGACAACGTGCCCGTAGAGTCCAGCGAGACCCAGTCCGTGGGAAGCCTGGCTTTACCCGATCCCATTTTTGCCAGCAAACGATGGCCATCCTGAATCAACTTGCCCCAGACCGGCGAATGGCTGCGACTGGCAAAGGCCTGCCAGGCCGGGAAGACGAAATAAGAGGGGTTAAGCACGATCTCGCCGTCGAGGGTAAACCCCTGAACGCCGGGCAGCATCACGCGGTAACCCGCATAACGGGTCACGGTGTGGCTAATGAGTGCTTTCGTTATCGCATCCGATGCGGCACTGTACTGTTTGTCATGCCAGCGCGTATCCGCTTTCAACAGCGCCCAGGCAATCAGTACATCGCCATCGGCGGCGTTATTTTTGTCGGCAATCGGGTTGGACTCGGCAGGGTTATAACGCCAGTAAAACAGACCATTTTCTTTGTTCTTCAGCGTACTGTCAGTCCATTTCCAGAGCTTATCGAACGTGGCTTTATCGTCGTTAGCCACCGCCATCAGCATGGCGAAGCCCTGGCCTTCAGTATGCGAAACATTACCGTTGCCGGTATCGACAATCCGCCCTTCAGGCGTAAAGAAGCGTGCTTTGTAACTCTCCCAGGCCTGGCCCGCCTGAGAAAGGGGGGAGAACAGTAAACTCATCATGACGGCCAGAGCGGCGCATGCGGGTTTTCGCATAATGGGTTATTCCGCGCTGCGCAGTGAAATCTCACCGCCCACCCAGGGTTTAATCACGCCATCCTGCTCCAGGAGCAACGCGCCCTGTGCGTCGATGCCGCGGGAAATACCGTAGATCTCTTTATCACCAATCAGCAATTTCACCGGACGGTTAATAAAGTTATCCAGCTTTTCCCAACGGGACAGGAAGGATGCCAGCCCCTCTTGTTCAAAGAGCGAAAGCGAACTGCGTAATTCTTTAATCATACGCACGGCAAGGGTGTTGCGATCGATGGTGATCCCCGCTTCCTGCAGGTTGGTCCACGCCTGATTCACCACGTCATTTTGTACATTGCGCATCACCATATTGAGGCCTGCACCAATGACAATTTGCGCCGCGTCGCCTGTTTTACCCGTTAATTCAACGAGAATACCGGCAAGTTTACGATCGTTCAGATAAAGATCGTTTGGCCATTTCACCCGCACCTTATCAGCGCCCAGATCGTGCAACACTTCTGCCATCACAATCCCGATGACCAGACTCAGGCCAACAGCAGCAGCGGGACCCTGCTCCAGACGCCAGTACATGGAGAGATAGAGGTTGGCACCAAATGGCGAAAACCACTTGCGGCCTCGACGGCCACGCCCGGCCTGCTGGTACTCGGCTACACAGGCATCCCCGGAGGATAATTCGCTGAGTCGATCCATAAGGTACTGGTTGGTCGAATCGATCACCGGCAAGACCGCAACATTGCCATGCTCTACCTGGCTGCGGATCAGCTCTTCATTCAGCAGCTGAATCGGCTCCGGCAGGCTGTAGCCTTTTCCGGGTACCGTAAAGACATCAACACCCCAGTCGCGGAGGGTCTGGATATGCTTGTTAATGGCGGCACGGCTCATGCCCAGGTGTTCACCCAGCTGCTCGCCGGAATGGAATTCACCGTCGGCAAGAATGCTTATCAGGGTTAAAGGGATAGTATTGTCCTTCACGCGATAACCTCCACGGCATTCACTTCACCCGTACGGCCAATGAAGCGGACCTCTGGCTCCAGCCAGACGTTAAATTTTTCGCCCACTTGCTGACGGACGTGATGGGCCAACTGGACAACATCCTCGCTGGTCGCATCGTTTTGGTTAATCAGCACCAGAGCCTGCTGGCGATGAACGGCCGCACCGCCCACGGAGGCACCTTTTAACTGGCATTGATCGATAAGCCAGCCTGCGGCCAGCTTCACGCTACCATCCGCCTGTGGGTAATGGGGTGCGGCAGGCCAACCTGCAAGAAACGCTTGGGCGTTTTCGCTGCTGATAACCGGGTTTTTGAAGAAGCTTCCCGCATTTCCATTCACTTTAGGATCAGGAAGCTTGGTCGTGCGCATATGGCACACCGAGTCAAAGACGTCACGGGCAGTCGCCGTTTCGGGATCGAGACGCGTTAAATCACCGTAGGTTAGCACCGGCTGCCAGTTTTTTGACAGACGCAGGCCTACGGCGATAATCACGTAGCGATCCTGATATTCATGCTTGAAAATACTGTCACGGTAGCCAAAACGGCACTGTTCAGCGGTTAAACGCTGAGCCGCGCCGGTCGCCAGCTCAATACAATCTACGTATTCACAAACGTGTTTCAGTTCGATGCCATAGGCACCGATATTTTGAATGGGGGATGATCCGGCGCAGCCAGGGATAAGGGCAAGGTTTTCCAGTCCAGGCATCCCTTTGTCCAGGGTGTATTGCACCAGATGATGCCAGTTTTCACCGGCGCCAACGTGCAAATGCCAGCTATCGGTACGCTCTTCCACATCAATTCCCATGATGCGGTTAACGATCACCGTTCCCGCAAAATCATCGAGAAACAGGACATTACTTCCTTCGCCCAGAATCAGTACAGGTTCGTCTTGTTCTGTTGCGCTTTGCCAGGCATCCAGCAGCTGCTGTGCAGTATCGGCACGTACAATTTTATTAGCATTACGTTGAATGCCAAAGGTATTCCAGGGCTTAAGGGAGTGATTCATAGACGCTATCCTGAGACAAAAACCGGGATAGTTTACCGTATATACGGGGGGATAGGTGATTAGTTTAGAGCAACGAGGAAGGGATAAAAACGCAAAAAGGCCATCCTTTCGGATGGCCTCTTCACTTATTTGATGCCTGGCAGTTCCCTACTCTCACATGGGGAGACCCCACACTACCATCGGCGCTACGG
>NZ_JBDKEE010000099.1:0-703 GCF_051130085.1 Enterobacter sp. PTB | reverse complement strand
CAGCCGTGTGTGCCGAATGCAGGCAGTACTTTACCGGCACCGTTGAGTGTGAATAGCGCGGGCCGGACGCCATCACCGGTGACCAGCGCCTGCTTACCGGTGCGCAGTGCGTTCCAGGCCAGCGTGAGATTGTTTTCTCCGACCCGGCTGTCTGAGTCGCTGATGTCAATGGGTTCACCGCCGTCAATCCGGACCTGTAGCGTTTTGCCGCTGTCCATGCTGACCTGCAGCCCTGTAGCGTCCGTGAATATGATGCTGGCAGGCTGAGAGCCGTCATCGTCGCAGGCCAGATACAGTTGTGACTGCCCCTTCCCCAGGATCACAAACTCAGACACACCCTGGGCCCAGCCCTTGCTCCACGTCTCATGATTACCGAAGGCCTGTGCCATTACGGGCATCAGCGCACAGGTCAGCAGTAAAGCGGTGCTTATTAGCTTTCTTTTCATTTTTAAAACTCCTTTGGTTGTCGCCCCCCTGTCAGCAGGGGGATATCTGCATGATTTAAAATGGAACACTGACAGCCATAAGTATCCCGTGCGGATTTTATAGCCACAAAAGTGCGGGGGATAACGATGAAATTCGATCGAACCGATCGATAAAATCGTTCGTCACCAGACAAAAGAATTCATCGAAACCAAACATTCCTTAACTGAGTATTTGGTCAGTCATGGAAAACTGATATTCCCGTCTGGATTAATAGTGC
>NZ_JBDKEE010000098.1:0-766 GCF_051130085.1 Enterobacter sp. PTB | reverse complement strand
ACCCTCTGAAACCTGAGCAAGAATTTCATGAAGCATGTCGATTGGCGTTTTCATTTACGACTCCCTCGCTATTTCTATGCCGGTTACCAGCCAGTGAATATTGGTATGCAGAACAGGAGCCAGCTTGTTGATAGCGTCACTCGGCGGGAATGCTTTACCATCCTCCCAAAGGGATACAGTCCCTTCTGGCAGCCCAGCAATCCTTTCCATCTCAGCAGGGCTGAATCTCAGCGCAATCCTGCGAGCAGCGATGCGCTTGCCGATGGTGGACATATCAACACCCTGCATAACTTCGACAGGGGCGAGAGGGGCTTCGTTGGTGGCAACTTGATCGGCATTGGCACCGAGGAGCCAGAGCGGATCGCAATTGAGGGCGCTGGCGAGAGGGAGTAACTTGTCGCAGCCAAATACGGCGCTGTTGCTTTCCCATAATGAGATTGCCTGTTTGGTGACGTTGATGGCTTCGGCAACTTGACCTTGAGTCATTCCAAGCAGCTTGCGCATAACACGAATACGCTCGCCGATGGTCAGAGTGCTCGCTGCTGGTTGCTGAGCAACCGTTTCACCACGGAGCGACGTCGGTAATTCGACGGGCTGCTGTGCCGGGTAAGGTTTTGGTGTGCGCAGGAATGCCGGGATTGACTCGAATGATGTTGGTGATTCGGTGGGTTGCGGGATGGTTGGCTGTTGAGTGGTGGTTGTGGTGCCACAGATTGAGTATTGATCGCTGAAGGCGGTGTCGTCGTTTTTGATAAATGATAATGCT
>NZ_JBDKEE010000097.1:0-768 GCF_051130085.1 Enterobacter sp. PTB | reverse complement strand
TTCTTTGCGGATGTTTCCAGTTAATGCCCTCCAGCAACATGGATAACTGTGCCGGCGTCAGATGGATTTTGCCTTCGCGGGTCACCGGCCAGATGAACCGGCCACGCTCCAGACGTTTTGTGAACAGGCAGAGCCCGTCGTCATCGGACCACAGCAGCTTTACCATATCGCCGCGACGTCCCCGGAAGATAAAAAGGTGCCCGCAGAACGGATCGTCGTTGAGGACATTCTGAACACGAGAGGCCAGCCCGTTGAAGCCGTTTCTCATGTCGGTAACGCCAGTCACCAGCCAGATGCGGGAACCGGCGGGAAGGGATATCATCAGCAACCTCTCTTCAGTTCGCGAACCAGAGCCGACAGCATGGCCGGAGTGAGGTTGCCGGACAGTTTCAGGCGTGCGCTGCCAAGGGTGACCTCACAGCGTTGCAGGCATTGCGTTGATGCTACCGGGAGAGCTGGCAGCGCGGGTCGTGAGTATTCAGTGGTCACAACTGGAACGATGTCATCACTGATAATGGCCGGTGCAGGGGATTCATCAGAAGGCTCATCAAGCAGATGACGATAGCGCTGACGCCAGGTGAACAGCAGGTTGTCATTAATCCCGTTCTGGCGGGCAAGCTGTGCCACGCAGGCACCGGGTTGCAGTGATCGCTGAACCAGGTCGAGTTTGAAAGGCATGGAGTAGGTTGCCCGTTGACGTCGGGCTGTGGGGGCTGTCATTTGTGATAGAGTCCATTTAAAAATTAAGTGGACTCTATCATCGCCGGA
>NZ_JBDKEE010000096.1:0-771 GCF_051130085.1 Enterobacter sp. PTB | reverse complement strand
AATAGCGATAGGCCGTCAGGTCCACGGTGGTCCCGGAGGCCATCATACTTTTGGAATACCGGGCGCGGTAGGACTCACCGCTCAGGGTGTCCTCTGAGCCGGAAAGCGTGGCACGCGAGTGCGTTGCATCCAGCGACACTGCGCCGTAATCCAGAATGGAGAAGCCGGCCCCCAGTGCCGCTGACTGGTAGCCGTTCGCCCCGATACCGCCACCGTAAAGGGTGACCCCGCTGGTCAGACCGTAAATGGCGGTCAGCATGCCAAAGCCCGGCGTGCCGGTGGCATCGTAGCCGCCGTGACCGGTATAGTACTCCCCGGCAGCCGCCTCGTAGCGAAGCTGGCCCTGGCGCTGCATCACCGGCAGGCTGGAGTACGGCAGACGGTAACCGTGCACGCTGCCGTCACTCTCGGTGACGCTCACCTCCAGATCACCGCCGGTGCCGCTGCCGGAGAGGTCGTCAAAACGGAACGGTCCCGGTGCCACGTTGGCCTGATAGATGGTGTAGCCGTTCTGGGTGACCGTCACCCGGGCGTTGCTGCGGGCAATACCGGTCACCACCGGCGCAAAGCCGTTCATGCTGCCCGGTATCATGGCGTCGCTGCTCATGAGCCCGACGCCGCGGAAGGAGAACCCGTCCAGTACCTGGCTTGCCACACTGCCGGTGCTGGTCTCCCCGATGGTCAGCTGACTGCGCAGGACATCAATGTCGCGCTGAACGTACGTCTGCAGGGATGTCCACTGGGTCTGGGTCTGCACCATGCGGTTTTTTT
>NZ_JBDKEE010000095.1:0-812 GCF_051130085.1 Enterobacter sp. PTB | reverse complement strand
TGGCGCTGCAGTTCGGATTTCCTGACCAGTAATGCAGAGGTATTCGCATATTCGGTATACAGGGTTTCAGGAACCCACTCTTCGTCCGCCACCACGGCATTGACCCAGCCCTGTGAGCGCAGATATTCAATGGCGTGCGTCAGCCGGAACAGGTCTGACTGCTGCGTCACCGGTTCAGAGCAGGATTGCAGGAGGCACTCCAGCCGCGATAACAGATTCGCAGCGGGACCTTTCTGGCGTCCCAGGTGCAACAAGCTGTCAATATCAGAGGCAACAGAGCGCGGAAAGCGGCGCTGCTTCTGCGCCCCCGCCAGCCAGCGTAGTAAAAAAGCATGAGAGGTCAGCGAGGAGTGCGCCTGCCCCTCCTGCTGAACAAGGCGCAGGGCCGTCAGTGCGCACCAGGCAAAATGCGCCAGGTCAGCCAGTGATTCTTCAGGAGGTAATGCAGTGTGATTCGTTTTATTCATGGCGGAGATTATATCGGCAGCGCGTCGCGCGGAAAAGGGCTGAAGGCCGGGGATAACATCAGCGCAGAACGAAACATCTACCCTCATCGTCACACAGCCTGGACACTCAGGTGCAAATAACGCCCGTTCGGGCGAGAGTTACCGGAATCGTCATTTCCTGCACCCGCGTCTTTAGCTGGTTAAATGGCGCAGTGAAAGCATCCCGGCCAGTGCGACTGATAACGAGCGACGTGATAGTCGTTACGCCAGCAAAGACAGTACCGGTGTTGATTTCACGTTTGGTTTGCTCAATGCAATGGTATTTAGTTTGCCCTCGCGTTTGTTTTCGCTGTCCAGATGTTGCGT
>NZ_JBDKEE010000094.1:0-813 GCF_051130085.1 Enterobacter sp. PTB | reverse complement strand
TGTGAACTCGAAGAGTAGGGCGGGACACGTGGTATCCTGTCTGAATATGGGGGGACCATCCTCCAAGGCTAAATACTCCTGACTGACCGATAGTGAACCAGTACCGTGAGGGAAAGGCGAAAAGAACCCCGGCGAGGGGAGTGAAAAAGAACCTGAAACCGTGTACGTACAAGCAGTGGGAGCCTCTTTTATGGGGTGACTGCGTACCTTTTGTATAATGGGTCAGCGACTTATATTCTGTAGCAAGGTTAACCGTATAGGGGAGCCGAAGGGAAACCGAGTCTTAACTGGGCGTTAAGTTGCAGGGTATAGACCCGAAACCCGGTGATCTAGCCATGGGCAGGTTGAAGGTTGGGTAACACTAACTGGAGGACCGAACCGACTAATGTTGAAAAATTAGCGGATGACTTGTGGCTGGGGGTGAAAGGCCAATCAAACCGGGAGATAGCTGGTTCTCCCCGAAAGCTATTTAGGTAGCGCCTCGTGAACTCATCTTCGGGGGTAGAGCACTGTTTCGGCTAGGGGGCCATCCCGGCTTACCAACCCGATGCAAACTACGAATACCGAAGAATGTTATCACGGGAGACACACGGCGGGTGCTAACGTCCGTCGTGAAGAGGGAAACAACCCAGACCGCCAGCTAAGGTCCCAAAGTCATGGTTAAGTGGGAAACGATGTGGGAAGGCACAGACAGCCAGGATGTTGGCTTAGAAGCAGCCATCATTTAAAGAAAGCGTAATAGCTCACTGGTCGAGTCGGCCTGCGCGGAAGATGTAACGGGGCTAAACCATGCACCGAAGCTGCGGCAGCGAC
>NZ_JBDKEE010000093.1:0-954 GCF_051130085.1 Enterobacter sp. PTB | reverse complement strand
CGGGCTCAAAACGCTGGCGCTTTCTGTATCACTTCAATGGCAAACCACAAACTTATCTTATCGGCCCCTACCCTGAAATCTCATTAGCGGAAGCACGCCTCCGCCGCGACGATGCCAAAAGGCAACTGGCTAACGGCGTCGATCCTAATCAGGAAAAGCGGGAGGAAAAGAAAGGACACACAAACATCCGCACATTTGAGGCCGTGGCTCGTGAGTGGCACAAAAGCAATCGTAAATGGAGTAAGGATCACGCCAAACGGATCCTAACTTCACTGGAAACACATTTGTTCCCGGCACTGGGAGAATGTGACATCACTAAACTGAATACCCGTGATCTTCTGGCACCAGTTAAAGTTGTGGAGGCCAGGGATAATATTGATACTGCAGGGCGACTGCAAAGCCGCATTACCAACATCATGCGCTATGCCGTACAGAATGCTTATATCAGCTATAACCCGGCACTGGACATGAAGGGAGCTATCTCCTCGCAGAAGGCTGAACACCACCCCGCATTGCCTTTTAAAGGGGTCGCCGATCTATTGGAGAAAATGAACAGCTATCGGGGGCAGCCTCTCACCATACTGGCAATCAGGCTGGCTTTGCTCATCTTCATCCGTTCCAGTGAGTTACGTTTTGCTCGCTGGCCGGAAATCGACTTCAAACGCGCACTCTGGACGCTTCCTGACAAACGCGAAGAGATTACCGGAGTCAGGTTCTCCACGCGTGGTGCCAAAATGTGCACCCCACATCTGATCCCATTGTGTAAGCAGGCTGTAGATATACTGGAGCAAATCCACGAGATCAGCGGTGAATTTGATTTGATTTTTACCGGGGCTCACAATCCTTATAAACCGATGAGCGAGAACACCATCAACAAAGCATTGCGCAAGATGGGATTTGATACCAGAACCGACATCTGCGGCCACGGCTTTCGTACTATGGCATGTAGTGCCA
>NZ_JBDKEE010000092.1:0-1052 GCF_051130085.1 Enterobacter sp. PTB | reverse complement strand
GACGATGTGTGAGCGCCTGTCATTACTGAACCGGCAACTGCGCTCCCGACGGGCCCGGCTGATGTCCATGCGGCGTGAAAGTAATGCCCGTCTGGCCGATTTTGCGGTGGCGGACGTGTCACTGTTCTGGTTGCTCAATGCCCTGAACTCTCATACCCGTGTGCTGACCCGCTATGAACAGAAGCCACAGCGTCAGGCCGAGATAGTCTGGGCTGAACTGACCCGCCTGGCCGGGAGTATGCTGACGTTCTCGCTGGAGCACGATCCGGATGTGATCCCGGAGTATCACCACGACGATCCGGCGCGAACGTTTCCGCCGTTATTTGACCTGATTGCGGAACTGCTGGAAACCAGCCTGCCGTCACGGGTGGTGGCGCTGGAGATGTCACGGCCTGATGACCATACGTGGAAGGCAACGCTGCATGATATTCGTCTGCGTGAAGAGGCGGATTTCTGGCTGTCTGTTCGCTCGGATATTCCGCTCTGGCAACTGGCCGAACAGTTTCCCGATCTGTGCAAGGCCGGTAGCCCTGATGATGTGAATACAATTTCCAGCGTGGCCCTCGACGGGATCCCGTTAGTCCCGGTTTCCCGGGTGCCTGCGGCCCTGCCTGTCCGTATGGAAAATCAGTATTTTGCCCTCGATATGGATAACCCGATGGCCCGTGACATGCTGGATCAGGGTGTTTGTCTGTTCTACGTCCCCGCGGTGCTGGGCAATGTGGAACTTGAACTGTTTGCGGTGCTGCGTTCATGAGTGGGGTGGATATTGACGAGGTGATGACCAGAACCTGGCTGATTGTCACGATGCTGCGTCATGGTGCGGCGGTACCGGAAGGCAAAATCCTGTACCAGCGCTGCTGCGGGGAGATTGAGCGGGTTCGCGAGGTGCTGGAAAAAGCGGGTTACGACAGGACCAGCATTGAGCATATTTCGTTCGCACAGTGTGCGTTGCTGGATGAAGCGGTGCTGAGGCATCACGCGACCGTACAGGGCAGTGATGATATGTCCGGTGACGCGTCACGCATGGACGCCGTACCGAAAGAATGGAA
>NZ_JBDKEE010000091.1:0-1061 GCF_051130085.1 Enterobacter sp. PTB | reverse complement strand
GGTCGCGAGGCGATGTCCGAGTCGTTCGCCCTGACGCTGACCCTGCTTGGCACGGATGCGCGCATTGACCGCAGCAAACTGCTGGGTCAGCCGGTCACGGTGACCATCCCGACGCAGAGCCTGCTGACGCCCCGCTATATCAATGGAAAAATCACCCGCGTGGCGGTGAGTGCCGTCGAGCTGACGGGCACCCGCTATGCGGTGTACCAGCTGACGGTGGAGCCGGACCTGTGGCCGATGAAGCGCGACCGTAACCTGCGTATCTTCCAGGGTCAGACGGTGCCGCAGATTGTGAAAACCCTGCTGGCTGAACATCAGGTCAACGTGGAGGATAAGCTCACCGGGAGCTACCGGGTGTGGGACTACTGCGTGCAGTATCAGGAGTCGAGCCTGGACTTTATCAGCCGTCTGATGGAGCTGGAGGGGATTGCGTATCACTTCAGCCACGAGGCGGACAAGCACACGCTGGTGCTTACCGACGCCGCGACGCAGCATCAGCCGTTCAGTGGCTATGAGGTCATTCCTTACCACCAGACGCCGTCAGGCGGCAGTACGGACGAAGAGGGTATCAGCCAGTGGGCGCTGGAGGACAGCGTCACCCCGGGGATTTACAGCCTCGATGACTACGACTTCCGCAAGCCGAACGCGTGGCTGTTCCAGGCGCAGCAGAACCCGGCGTCACCGAAACCGGGCAGTATCGACGTGTACGACTGGCCGGGACGGTTTGTTGAGACCGGGCATGCGGAGTTCTACGCCCGTATCCGTCAGGAGCGCTGGCAGGTGGAGCACCAGCAGATTCAGGCGACGGCCACGGCCGCGGGTATTGCACCGGGACACACCTTCACCCTGACTAACGCCCCGTTCTTCAGTGATAACGGTGACTATCTGGTCACGGCGGCGGGTTACCATTTCGAGGAGAACCGCTACGCGAGCGGCGAGGGGGAAACCCTTCACCGCACTGATTTCGCGGTCATCCCGGCGTCAGTGTCATACCGTCCGGCGCAGAGCACGGCGTGGCCGCGCACCTACGGCCCGCAGACGGCAAAGGTTGTGGGACCAAA
>NZ_JBDKEE010000090.1:0-1134 GCF_051130085.1 Enterobacter sp. PTB | reverse complement strand
GTGGGCAGCAGCCTGCTGGCCCGTATCCTGGTCGGAAAATATGTGGAGCACACGCCGCTGTACCGACAGTCTGAAATCTACGCCCGTCATGGGCTGGCGCTGAGCCGTAACACGATGGTCCGCTGGGTCGCGATGATGGGCAACCGGCTTCGTCCGCTGTATGAGGCGCTCAACCAGTACGTTCTGCAGGCTGGCAAGGTGCACACTGATGACACGCCGGTCAGGGTGCTGGAGCCCGGGAGTGGTAAAACGCGAACCGGTCGGCTGTGGGTCTACGTCCGGGATGACCGCAACGCCGGGGTGACAGAACCGCCAGCTGTCTGGTTCTCGTACTCAGCGGACCGGAAGGGGGAACACCCGCAGCGACATCTCTCCGGGTACAGAGGCGTGCTTCAGGCCGATGCGTACGGCGCTTACGACGCGCTGTATGAGTCCGGGCACATCAGAGAAGCGGCGTGCATGGCGCATGCCAGACGAAAAATCCATGATGAGCATGCGCGACGACCGACAGACATGACGAATGAAGCACTGAAACGCATAGCCGCGCTGTACGTTATCGAAGCCGAAATCCGTGGGCTCCCTCCAGGTGAAAGACTGATAGCCAGAAAGGAGCGGACGGTACCACAGATGCAGTCGTTGCATGACTGGGTCCTGGAGCAGATGAAAACACTGTCGGTTCACGCTGAGATGGCGAAGGCGTTCACGTACATGCTGAAACAATGGGATGCGCTGAACGAATACTGCCGCAACGGTCAGGTGGAAATCGACAATAACATCGGCGAAAACGCGCTGCGTACAGTGGCCGTTGGCAGAAAAAATTATCTCTTCTTCGGTTCTGATAACGGCGGTGAGTCTGCAGCAATCATCTACAGCCTGCTCGGCACCTGCAAGCTGAACGGCGTGGAGCCGGAAGGCTGGCTGCGTGAGGTCATCGGCAAGCTCAACGACTGGCCTTCAAACCGGGTACATGAGCTGCTCCCCTGGAACCTCTCTTCTGTAAAATAATCCTTACGACCACGCTCAGGACGGAGCGCTTACGGATGTGCTGCAGAAAAGCGTTTAACTGACTGTCCGCAATATCATGCTCGATACCGATGTTAAGGGGCTGTCGGTGCCTCTCCCGTCTGAAGCTAC